>JAFXDO010000003.1 GCA_017563195.1 Clostridia bacterium
ACTAAAATAAGGAGGCAAACGAAATGCCCGGAACAAGAAAATTAGGCAGACCTACTGCTCATAGAATGTCTATGCTCAGGGGTATGGTCACCTTCCTTCTCGAAAAGGGAAGAATCGAAACGACCGTTACTCGTGCTGCCGAAGTCAGCGCACTTGCTGATAAAATGATCACTCTCGGCAAGAAGAATACTCTTGTTGCAAAAAGACAGGCAATTGCATTCCTCAAGAAGGAAGCAGTTGTATATAAGCTCTTCACCAAGATCGCTCCTCTCTACGACGAAAGAAACGGCGGTTACACCCGTGTTCTTAAGATCGGTCCCAGACGTGGCGACGGTGCCGAAATGGCAATCATCGAGCTCGTTGGTGCTGAAGACCTTTACACCGTAAAGGAAGAGAAGGAAGAAAAGGCTGAAGAAAAGAAGCCCGCAAAGAAGTCTACCAAGAAGGCAGTTAAGGCTGAAGTCAAGGAAGAAGCAGCGGCTGAATAAGTCTTATAAAAAAGGACAGGTTTTAAAACCTGTCCTTTTTATATGTGATTTTTCTGTCATTTAAAGTCCGACGAATAAAACGCCAATGGGTTATCGAACGTAATGAGAATGTAAAGGAACATAGCGTTGGACGCCAAGCCGAAAATCGACAGTAACGAGAGAAGCTCAGTCGACTGAAACAGTTTAATGGAATTAATGACCAAAGTTGCGACAACCAATGAGCGCAAAAGCTTGCTTGTTTTTCCGCTCGGCTTGTTTGTCAGCATCGATAATGCATAGTTTACAGTCTTTCTGATAGCTCGATAATAGATGAAATCAAATATTGCAAAGATAACACCGAGGAACAGGATTACGAATAAGTAGATTTCAAAGCTCGCTTCGGTGTTTGCGAAGGAAATGCTAAGTATTGTCAAAAACATCGGGACAGAGGCGATGACCGAAAGCAACGGTAATTTACGAAGCCCCTCGGCGTTTCCTTCGCCGTTAATGAAGCTCAGACGCACGTTGTTAAGAATATACAGCTGATATGAGGAAACCGCAAGTGCGAGCACCAGCGCTGCTATTATGAGAAGATCAACGCCTTTTGTGCAATCCAAGATGCCGACGATAATGTTCACCACGATGTCTATAACGCCGAAAATAATCCCAAGATAGAAATATTTTGATGTTGCAAGGTTATGAATAATATCGTATGATGAAAATTTCTTTTTCTTCATGGTAACCTCCGCTTGTGAAGATCAGGGCATATCGTTGCGGAATTTAACGATCAAACGGCTGAAGAGCAGATTAGCGATAGCCGTGGGCAGCATCGCCGCTATTATATAAAGAAGCTGGTTGAATAATTCGATAGAATCGTTTGCCAATGCGATCAGGTTTGGGTCGGTCTCATATTCGAGAATAACGTTTAATCCCGAGCGTGTGAAGAGGCAAAGAACTACAAGCAGTACGAAAAGAACAAAGGTTGCGCGTGTGAGGAAGAGCACCACTCTGCTGATTTTTCCTGTAGGCTTGCCGTCGAGCGAAGAATACACGTAGTCGACAGACGAGCTTATCTTCTTGAATACGTAGTAAAGCAGCCATCCTGTCAAGCCGGCGCTCAAGACTATTGATAAAGCGTTGACCGCGCCCTGTGTTTCTTTGATCAAGGAGAATATAGACTGTATAAACGAGAGCGCGTAGGAAACACCGATGGTTGTAACGACAAGTCTCAAGCCGTTGGAATCCTCACGCATTCCGTTACAGAAAAGGTAAAAGCGGTACAGACCGATAAAAACGACCACAGAGATGCCGAGAGAGAGGATAGAGATGAGCACGTCGGGGATCAATCCGAGTCGTTCGTATAGATCTTCGCTTCCCTTAAAGGCTATCGCTGCAAGAATGACGTCTAAAACAAATGAAAGCAATGCCCCGAAAAGGGTAAGCGCTGCCGCGATAATAAACGTCTTTGATCCACCGTGCTTGCGAACTACAATGCCCGAAAGGTTGATATCGCTGTCGTTGAAATTGGGGTCGTAATTCATAACTGCCTCCTGTATACTTTCTGTATTTATGATAACAAAAAATAGTCGCCCTGTCAACAAAATATAGTGTATCTTTGATTGACATTTGCAAGTGTTTGTGATATATGTTAATTAAATAATAAAACAAAGTTAAACGGAGGATCAAATATGGAAAAAGTAAGAATAGGCGTAGTCGGCGCAGGTAATATCGCGGTACACGGGCACCTGCCTGCGTATAAGCAGTGCTCCAACTGCACGCCCGTCGCGATTTGCGACCTTGATTATGAGCGTGCAAAGGCTGCTGCCGAGCAGTTCGGTATCCCCGAGGTATATTCGAGTGTCGAGGAAATGCTCGATAAAGCCGATATTGACGCGGTTGATATCTGTACCTGGAACAACGCTCACGCACCGGTTCTTATCACGGCTGCCAAGGCGGGTAAGCACGTTATGTGTGAAAAGCCGCTGGCAATGAATCTCGAGGACGCGCTTTTGATGGAAAAGGCTGTCAAGGAGAACGACGTTATCTTTTTCCTTGCGGTCCCCTCGCGATTCGGATACGCCAATATGTATCTGCGCGATATGTACGACAGAGGCGAATTCGGTGACGTTTACTATGCAAAGACGAGCTATATAAGACGTCGTGGTACTCCCTCCGGCTGGTTCACCGATAAAAAAACCTCCGGCGGCGGACCTATCATAGATCTTGGTGTTCACCGAATCGATGCGGCGTGGTACCTTATGGGTAACCCGAAGCCGGTTCGCGTTTCTGCAAACGTTTTCGATAACATAGGCGACTATCAGACCAAGGGAGTCGGACGCTGGCACGGTACTCCCTGTCCCGATAATCAGTTTGACTGCGAGGATTCCGGCGCAGGCGTCATCCACTTCGACAACGGCGCGTTGATAAGCTTCGAGGCAAGCTGGGCGTTGAACGGTCCCGATAAGAGTGAGACCTACGTTTTCGGCTCAAAGGCGGGCGCGTCGGTAGAGCCGTTGGTTATCTACGGTGAGAGAAATCAGTACCTTTCCACCGATAACGTCACCGTAAACGGTGCAAACGATAAATTCAAGTTGGAAATCGAGCACTTCGCAGACTGTGTCATCAAGGGTGACCGTAACACGAAGTACCCGATCGAGCAGGCAGTCGATATGCAGAAAATGCTCCAGGCTATCTATGATTCGGCAGAGCAGGGCAAAGAAATCGTTATAGGAGAATAAAAAATGAAGAGTTGTATTTCCACCTACAGCTATTACAGACTTTACGTTGAAAGTGATTTTACTCGCTTTGATGCAATAGACAAGACCAAGGAGCTCGGATGTGACGGTATCGAGCTCGTGCTTGACGACAACACTCCCGACGGAAGCACACCGCTTGAGCACGCTCTTGCGCTTACCGAACACGCCAAGGAGGTAGGACTTGAGGTTCCTATCTACACCACCGGTGCAAACTTCTTCGTGCCCGACCCCGAGCGTGAGGTTGAGCGTGTATGCAAGCATATCGATATTGCGGCAGAATGCGGAATTCCGCTTCTTCGTCACGATATAACCTATGCGTATCCTCCCGAATACAACGGGGTTAAGACCTATCAGCACATTATCGAGGCAGTCGCACCGATAATCTCAAACGTTGCGGATTACGCGGCGAGCAGGGGAGTAATGACCTGCTCGGAGAACCACGGCAGACTTATGCAGGACAGCAACAGAATGCTCGAGCTTTTTAACGCTGTCGATAACAAGAACTACGGCTTCCTTTGCGATATCGGCAATTTCGGCGGTGTGGACGAGGATTGCTTTACCTCTGTTTCGCGCCTGCTCGAGCTTATCGTGCACGTTCACGCGAAGGACTCCTTCACTCGCTCGGGAATGAGCTACAATCCCGGCAGAGGCTACGGACTTTCGAGAGGCGGCAACTATCGCCGTGCAACGATTTTCGGTCACGGTAACGTGCCCACCTACCAGATCCTCAACGCGATTCGCGCGTCGGGCTACGACGGATACGTCAGTCTTGAATTTGAGGGTATGGAAGCTGTAATGGACGGCGTTTCCATCGGTGCCGAAAACCTTCATCGTATGATTCGCGATATTGAAGGGAAGTAGTAGCAATGCTTATCAAAAACGGCTTCGTGTTGAACGGACAAACGAGGCGATTTGAAAGAAAAGATGTTAAGCTCGAAAACGGCTTGATAGGGTCTGCGGCAGCCTGTGACGGCGCAGACGAGATATTTGACGCTATGGGCTTGTGTGTCATACCCGGCTTCATCGACACCCATATACACGGCTGTGTGGGCGTTGAATTCGCGTCGGATGACGAGGATTTTACCAAGGCAAGGAAATGGCTGGCAAGCGAGGGCACGACTTCGTTTGCGGCGACCGTGCGCGCACTTCCCTGCGACAGAGTAGTTGCGGCGATAAAGAATATCGTTCGCGAGTCCAAGAGAGAGCTTGCGGGCGCAAGCGTGGCAGGCATAAATCTTGAGGGTCCCTTCGTTTCGCTTGCAAAAAGCGGTGTTATGAACCCGCCCGATATAGAATGCAATTCCGAATCGGTAAGGCTGTTTGCCGATTCCGCGGAAGGGCTTCTGAAGATAATGACCATCGCTCCCGAGCGCGAAAACACGCTCGACGCTATAATGACCGCCGTGGAGAACGGCGTGAATGCTTCGATCGGACATACCGATGCTACCTATTCTCAAGCGATCGATGCGATAAATGCCGGCGCGACGAGAGCTACTCACGTTTTTAATGCCATGAGACCCTTTTCTCATCGCGAAACGGGCGTGCTCGGCGCAGTGCTGACCGACGATAGGGTCAACTGCGAGATGATATGCGACCTTGTCCACCTTGATATGGCGACAATGAAGCTTGTTTATCGACTAAAGGGCTGTGAACGGATCACGCTTGTCAGCGACACAGGCTTTATGTCGGGACTCGGCGACGGAGAATATATCGTCGACGGCAGAAAACGAATCGTTAAGGACGGCGTCTGCCGTAATCCAGAGGGAAGGATCGCGGGAAGCTGTGTCAGTATGATAGCGGGCGCGAAGAATCTGCTCGGGATGGGCGTTCCGCTCGAAGAGGTGTCGGTTATGGCATCCGAGAATCCCGCCAAGGCGTTGGGAATCTGGGACAAGACCGGCTCTATCGAGCAGGGCAAGCAGGCTGACATCATAGTCTGTGACGTCGAGCTTAATATTAAAGCGGTATTTGCAAAGGGCAACAGAATATGAAATACAGAATTGGCATCGATATAGGTGGGACAAGCGTCAAGCTTGCTGCAATTGATGAGGAATATAACGTTTTGGACAAGCTTCGCTTTCCCACGGGCGAGGATTGCACCTCGGAAAGTATAGTTCGGGGCATAATAGAGCATTGCCGTCCTCTGGTCGAAAAATACTCTCCTGAGGCGATCGGGATCGGCTCTGCGGGACGAATAGATTCTGTAAACGGCATCGTTATCACCGCGGGCAATCTTCCTTTCAGGAACGAGCCTGTGGCTGTCAAGGTGAGCGAGGCGTTCGGAATACCCACGTTTATCGATAACGACGGATCCTGCGCACTTGTAGGAGAAAAGACCGCGGGTGCCTGCAAGGGCTACCGCGACTCGGTGATCGTTACGATCGGCACGGGGATCGGCGGTGCCATACTTATTGACGACCGTGTCGTGCGAGGACATAATAACCGCGCGGGTGAGCTCGGGCATTTCGTCATAGACCGTAACGGACCCGAGTGTGAATGCGGCTTGCACGGCTGCTTTGAGCAATATGCATCGGCTACTGCACTTATAGAGCAGACCGAAGCTGCGGTGCGCAAGGCTCCCGACAGTATCCTTGCGCGTCTGTCCGAAAACGGCATAAACGGCAAAACGGCCTTCGATGCAAAGGCTCAGGGATGTCCCGTTGCGAGCGCACTTCTTGATGAATACGGCAGGATCCTTTCGGACGGCTTGAACAGCTTGATACATATCTTCCAGCCTCAGATAATTGTTATCTCCGGCGGAGTATCAAGGCAGGGAGAGTCGCTTCTGGAGCTTATTCGCCCATATTTGGTCCAAGAGTGCAGGGTGGTGACCTCGTCTCTTCTCGGCGACGGCGGCATCATCGGTGCGGCGCTTTTGGGGACCGAACACGCAAGATAAAGAAAAAAGAGCTTCCTCGGAAGCTCTTTTGCATTTAAAGCATTTCGTTAAGATCGTAGGGCGTGTTCTGGTAAACATAATAGTTCAGCCAGTTTGCATACAATAAATGTGCGTGCGCACGCCAGGTGGACACGGGAGTCTTGGTGGGGTCGTCATCGGGGAAGTAGTGCTTGGGAACCTCGGGATTGATGCCCTTGGCAACGTCGCGCTCATACTCGTTTCGAAGTGTATCGAAATCGTATTCACAATGCCCGGTGACAAAAAATTCACGTCCGTTTTTGTTTGCAACGAGATAAACGCCCGCCTCGTCGGATTCGGCAAGGATGAGCAGATCGTCGCGCGCCTCGATATCCTCGCGTCGTACGCCCGAATATCTCGAGTGAGGCGCAGAGAATTCGCGATTGAAGCCGCGCACAAGAGGATATTCGGGGATAAGCGTCTTGTGCCTGAAAACTCCCGAGACCTTGCTGTCAAGCGCGATCTTGTCGATGCCGTGATTGATATAAAGACCTGCGTATGCGCCCCAGCAGACGTACATCGTGGAATAGACGTTCTTCTTTGCCCAGTTCACAAGCTCGCAAAGCTCATCCCAGTAATCGACGTCCTTGAACTCGAGAAGCTCAACGGGTGCACCGGTGATTATAAGTCCGTCGAACTTTTCGCTTTTGACCTCGTCAAAGGTCTTGTAAAAGGTTGCGAGGTGCTCCTCCGAGGTGTTCTTTGAGTGGTGCGACGCCGTGTTGAGCAGGGTGATGTCGAGCTGAAGCGGCGTGTTGGAAAGAAGCCTTAAGAACTGAGTCTCGGTGACGATCTTGGTCGGCATGAGGTTCATTATCGCGATCTTAAGCGGACGAATGTCTTGCGTGATTGCGCGCGCCTCGTCCATAACGAATATATTTTCTTTGATAAGCGCCTCCGCGGCGGGAAGCGACATCGGAATTTTGATCGGCATTATTAACTCCAAAACATAAATTATCAACCTATTATAGCAAACAAAACGCCCTTATTCAATAGTTTTTTTCTTAAACTGTGGAAATACTGCGTATTGTGTGATATAATCATAAAATGAGGTGATGAAAATGAACGCAAGGATCGTCAAAACCGAGCAGGATTCGGTAAATAAAGAGGCAGTGCGTCTCGGCGCCGACGTTTTGTCGCGCGGCGGCTTGCTTATCTTTCCGACCGAAACGGTCTACGGTATAGGCGTCGATGCGTTCAACGCCGATGCGATCGCGTCGCTTTATCAAAAAAAGCGGCGTCCGTACGACAAGCCTCTTTTGATGCATATTAACGGGCTCGAAATGGCTGAAGGTATTGGCGAGCTTGACGATAAAGCGCGTGAGCTTATAAGACGCTTCACACCCGGACCGCTTACTTTGGTTGTCAGAAAGAAGCAATGCGTTCCGTCGATTGCCGTATCTGGCGGTGAGACCGTCGGCCTCAGATTTCCTTCAAACGGCTATTTTATCGAGCTGTGCCGTGAATTCGGCTCGCCGATAGCTGCGACAAGCGCTAACCTTTCGGGGAGCAGGAGCGTTTCGGATGCCGATTCGCTTGACGAGGTTCTTTCGGTTGCCGATCTTGTTATTGACGGCGGCGAATGCGAGCTTGGGCTCGAGTCAACGATCGTTTCACTTGTCGGTGAACGCCCAAAGATTCTTCGTCAGGGCTCGTTCCCGCGCGAAATGATAGAGGAGGTGCTCGGCAAATGCGAGTGATCGGACTGTGCGGAAGAAGCGGAAGCGGAAAAAGCAGCTTTTGCAAAATTGCCGAAGCAATGGGATTTGAGGTGATCGACTGCGATATGGTCTATCGCTCGATAGTATCAAAGCGAACCCCGTGTCTCAATGAGCTTGAAGCATACTTCGGCTCGGATGTCATCGTTAACGATTCTCTCGACCGTGCAAGACTTGCAGCCATCGTATTCACCGATCCTGCCAAGCTTGACGCCTTAAATGAGATCACACATAAGCATATTCTGAAAGAGGTAGAGGCGATGCTCGGTCAACTCGACAGCGATACATCGGTCATCCTCGATGCACCGACGCTGTTTGAAAGCGGAGCTTATAAAATGTGTGATGTTACCGTGTGCGTAATCGCTCCTGATGAGGATTGCTTACGTAGAATTATGCTGCGCGACGGTCTGGATCAAGAAAAAGCGACGCAGAGGCTCTCAAATCAGCACACAAACGACTTTTTTGCATCACGCTGCGACGTGACCGTATATAACGATTCGACTCAGGAGGCGTTTTTTGAAGCCTCAAGAGCTGTGCTTGACAAGCTATTCTTATGTGAGGAAGGTAATTGATCCTTGAGAAAGAAGAAAACGGCGCTGATCGTATGTGTCGTGATGCTGGCTTTGTTGGGGCTTGCCTGCGTGCTGTCGGTCGGCGAGGTGCAGAAGCTCTTCTACCCGCGCGAATACACCGAATACGTAACAGCCTATGCCGCCGAATATGGCGTGCCCGAGCCGCTCGTTTACGCCGTAATACGTGCCGAAAGCGGATTTGATGAAAGAGCGGAATCGAGAGTGGGTGCAAAGGGGCTTATGCAGATGATGCCCGATACGCTCGATTGGCTTTCGCGGCTTATAGGTGAAGAAACTCCTACCGATATTTTCGATCCCGAAACGAACGTGAAATACGGTACGTATTATCTGCGCCATCTGTACGACAGATTCGGTAGCTGGGAGACTGCGCTCGCCGCATATAACGCAGGACACGGAAGGGTCGCCGAGTGGCTCAACGATTCGCGATACAGCGACGATGGGCAAATGCTAACCGAAATACCGATTTCGGAAACACGTAATTATGTAAACAAGGTAATGGGTAATTTCGATACCTACAATAAACTCTATTATAACGGAGAGGAACTATTATGAACAGACAGGATGCAGAAAAGCTTCTTAACAAAAAGCGTTATTCGATTACGAATGACCTTGCAGAGCTTCAAAAAGTAGAGGAATTCATCAAGGATTACCGCCATTTTATCGATAACGGGAAGACCGAGCGTATGGCGACCGTTTATGCCGAGGGTGAGGCGATCGCAAAGGGCTTTAAGCCGTTTACTCCCGGCGAGACGTTGAGGGCAGGCGATAAAATATGTTATGTAAACTACAACAAGAGCATTCTTCTTGCCGTTATCGGCAAAAGGCCGCTTGACGAGGGCTGCCGTATTATCGCGTCGCACATCGATTCTCCGAGACTCGATCTTAAGCCTCAGCCGCTTTACGAAAACAGCGGAATCGCATATTTCAAGACGCATTATTACGGAGGAATCAAGAAGTATCAGTGGACTGCCGTTCCTCTCGAGCTTCACGGTGTGGTTTACCGCGCCGACGGCACCCGTATCGATATTAATATCGGCGCGGATCAATCCGATCCGGTATTCTATATCTCGGATCTTATGCCTCACATTGGCAAGGATCAGATGAGCAAGTCGGCATCCGAATTCATCCCCGGCGAGGGACTCAATATTATCAACGGCTCGTTGCCCATCGACGATGACGGCGGAGTAAAGCTTAAGGTGCTTTCTATCCTCAACGAAAAGTACGGAATCACCGAGCGTGACCTTGTTACTGCCGAGCTTACCGCTGTTCCCGCGATAATGTCGCGTGAGGTTGGATTTGACCGCTCGCTCATCGCCGCATACGGCCACGACGACCGTATCTGCGCTTATCCCGCCCTTCGTGCTCTTATCGACGGCGACGTTCCCGAGCACACCTCTGTTGTTATGCTTGCCGATAAGGAAGAGATCGGCTCCTACGGTGTCACCGGTCTCGGAAGCGAAAGCTACCCTGACTTTATTCGCTCGCTTTGTGATGCGACCGGCGCAGATTATCTCGCCTGCAAGCGAGCAAGCATCTGCCTCTCAGCAGACGTCGGCGGCGCGTACGATCCCTGCTATGCAGACGCTTACGAGGCTTCTAACTCGGTTTATCTCAATTGCGGCGTTGCTGTCAGCAAATACACCGGTTCGCGCGGAAAGGGCGGCTGCTCCGATGCGTCCGCAGAGACGCTTGCGAAGCTTGCTCGGATATTCGACGAGGCAGGCGTCGTTTGGCAGGTCGGCGAATACGGAAAGGTCGATCAGGGCGGTGCGGGTACCGTTGCGTCCGAGATCGCGCACTACGGCATCGAGGTCATCGACTGCGGCGTGCCGCTTCTTTCGATGCACTCCGTGACCGAGCTTGCAAGCAAGTTTGATATTTATGAAATGCTCAAGGCGAGCGTCGCTTTCTTCAAAAGTTGACTTTCAAAGCGCAGGCGAAATATACGTCTGCGCTTTTTTGAATCGGTGAGTGTTTTTGCCAATCCGCGCGTATAAATTAACAGAACGAAAATAGGAGTGATATTATGAAACGTGTTTTGTGCTTGCTTGCTTGTATAATGCTGTTTGCCGCAGGCTGTGCGTCGATATCGGATAGCGAGTCGTCTTTGATGCTCGAGGACTCCTCTGAAACGGCTATAGACGCTTCGTCAGACGTCGAAAGCTCGGAACCGACGTCCGAAATGCCGGACACAAGGCTTGACGTCAACGTGCAATATATCCGCGTAAGCTCGTCTGCCGATAATACCGAATTCTATGCTATCATCCGCTCGCCCGAGGAACTGGATCAATTTTACGAAAATTACAAGGATGAGTATTATCTCGGACGTGCAGATAAGGTTTATTCCGACACGACCATAGGCTTTTTGGACGCCTGCGACAGGTATGACTCGAAGTTCTTTGATGAAAAGTATCTTGTGTTGGTATGTACTTGGGAGCCGAGCGGTTCTATCAGGCACGATGTGAAAAGCGTTACCCACGGCAAGGACGGTCTTGATATTGTGATCAGGCATATATCGCCCGAGGTTCAGACCTGTGATATTGCGATTTGGTTCATTATGATCGAGGTCGACAAAGCGTATGAGGTTGAATCCCCCGAAGCGATAGACGTTGATTATTTCACAACCAATCTTGCTAAAGAGCAGTTGAGGTTAGCGGTTGATCTTTTCAAGGCATCGGTCGATGACGGCAGGGAAGAGAATAAAAACGTTCTTGTTTCACCGCTTTCGGTACAGCTTGCGCTTGCGATGACAGCGAACGGGGCAAACGGTCAGACGCTGTCCGAAATTGAAGCTCTGCTCGGCGGAGATGCCTCCTTGGAGGAGATCAACGGATACTTTAAAAATTATGCAAAATCGCTTCCGAGCGATGAAAAGTGCAAATTCCATATCGCCAACTCGGTATGGTTCCGCGATCATGAGCAGATCGTTCTGAACGAGGATTTTCTTGAAAAATGCCGCAAAAATTATGAAGCCGAGGTAAGCAAGGAGCCCTTCGATCTTTCAACGGTAAATAAAGTGAACGATTGGGTCAAGGAAAACACCGACGGTATGATAGATAAGGTGCTTAACGACATAAACGACGATGTGGTGATGTACCTTATAAACGCACTCTGCTTCGATGCGGAGTGGCAAAGCCCCTACCACGAAACCGATATTCACGACGGGAAATTCACGTCGATCAACGGCGTCGAACGCGAGGTATCTATGATGCGTTCGGAGGAATACGGCTATCTCGAGGACGATAATGCAAAGGGCTTTATGAAGTACTATAAGGGATCGGATTATGCGTTTGCAGCGCTGCTTCCCAACGAGGGCGTTGATATATACGATTACGTGTCTCAAATGACTGCCGATTCGCTTTCGAAAACGTTGGAGGGCAAAAAATCGAGCTACGGTGTTGCGAATATCCCGAAGTTCAGCTATGAATACAGCATAAGCCTGAACGATATACTCAAAGGCTTGGGTATGCCGACGGCGTTTGATGTGTATGAGGCGGATTTTTCCAACGCGTTCGTCTCTGCGCGCGGAAACGTATATATATCGAACGTACTGCATAAGACCTTCATCTCTGTTGACGAGCGCGGCACTCGTGCGGGCGCGGTAACCTCTGTCGAATTTTCTGATGAAGCGGCTATGATTCCCGACTGGAATCTTACCTTCGACCGACCGTTTGTCTATATGATAATCGACGCGGAGGCAAATCAGCCGATATTTATCGGAACGCTGATGGATATAGAATGACATGAAACGAAAAGAAGCGTGAAGAACGCTTCTTTTTTTAATGCAATTGAAGGGACGGAGATGCATATGCTGTAGCAGGGAGTGAAAATTATGAAAAAGGTCATCGTCCTTTCGTCTGTCACCTACGCGATGAAGGCGCAGGAGCTGCTGAAGGAAAACGGTATATATTCAAGCATAACCCGTTCACGCGCGGTGAGAAGCGTGCGCGGATGCGGATACGGAATCAGCTTCGAGGAATCGCTTTTTGATAACGTAAGGCTTTTGCTTTCGAAAAACGGAATTCCGATAGTCGGGAGCACTGAGGAGAAATGATATATTTTGATAATGCGGCTACGATGATGCCGAAATCCAAAAACGTTATTAATGCGATGACTCAGTCGCTCAAGCAATGCGGAAACCCGGGAAGAAGCGGTCATATATTCGCGCAAAATGCCGCGGAAACCGTCTATAATTGCCGAAAAACGCTTGCGAAAATATTCAATACCAGACCCGAGCTCGTTATATTTACGTCCGGAGCAACAGAAGCACTTAACGTAGCTATCAAGGGCACGAATCGCGTAGGCGGCGTAACGCTCGTTTCGTCTATGGAGCATAATTCGGTTATGCGCCCGATCAACGCATTGCGAAAAAGGGGAGAGACGGTTATGCGTCAGTTTCTCGTGGATATTAAAAGCGACACGGTAACCTGCGAGAATTTCTCGGCGGTATCGGGCTCTGCTACCAACGTTGTCATAACGCACGCATCCAACGTTTGCGGCAGGATCCTGCCCGTAAAGACACTCAGGTCGCTCGCTCCCGACGAGTCGGTTTTTATCCTTGACGCATCACAAACGGCGGGTCATATAGACGTGGATATCGTTGAGCTTGGAGTTGACATAATTTGCGTACCCGGTCATAAGGGACTCGGAGGCCCGATGGGGGTAGGTGCGTTGATAATCAATCCGTACAGCGATATCGTAATAGATCCGCTTATTGAGGGCGGCACGGGAGTCGATTCAAAAAGCTACGAAATGCCCGAATATTACCCCGAAAGGCTTGAAGCGGGCACGATGAACGTTTGCGGCGTTGCCGGTCTTCTCGCTGCACTTGAGGAATTAAACACATCGGGTGAGGAAACGATGCTGTTTGAACAGCTTGTTACGTCAATGAAGAATATGGTTGACATAACGTTATACGGCGCACCCGAACGCGGACGTTTCGAAAATTACGTCCCTTTGTTGTTATTCAATAAAACCGGTTTCGATTGTGAAACACTGTCAGAGCTGCTTTTTGCCGAGGGCATCGCTGTACGTGCAGGCTTTCATTGCGCACCGAATGCGCATATGACGCTGGGAAGCTACGATACGGGCGGGGTAAGGGTATCGCTTTCGAGGCACAACACGCGCCGTGAGATCGAAAGGCTTTTGTCGGCGCTCGATTCGATAAAAAAATAAAGCCTCACTTGAGGCGAATATATAGAGCGAGACAAAAAATAACCCTTGGTTGCATAATCTATAATTACAACCAAGGGTTATTTATTTTCGTTCTTGATATCCAACATCAGTTTAACCTCTCTTTTCTTAGATTCCTACCTTTGAATGTCTGCCCAAGTCGCTTGCCTTAAATCATATCTTTTATCCCGTAAGCGGGACGGACCTTGGCTTTGAGATGAACTGCATTAAAGGTTGTGGGTGGTGGTCCGTTGTTGGATTTCAGACCTTCCGGAACTCAAATCTCTGTTACTCCTCGTACTCTTCTTACTTCTATCTCGCAGTCGTAGTGTTTACTTCGTACGCTTGAAATTCTCTTCAACTCATTTGGTATAAATCAAAGCTTCGGAAAAAATGATTCAGAGACTTAAATGCTCTTTACTGAGTGTTCATTGGACTCACCCTTTCTGTGTCTTTATAGTATCATATTTTTTCACCGTTTGCAATACACATATTTTACAAATCGCACTATATAAATTTATTCAAATGGCAGAAAGTTGTTTGATGTGTCAAATTGCTGTTGACTTCTGCAAGCACTTGTGTTACACTGACTATGTTGGGGCGCTTATGCGCTTTTCTTTTTATGACAAACGCGACGGTAAATGCATACCGCCGCGTTTTTTCTTTATTTTTCGGTTCGTTCAATAACGATTCTTTCGCCGTTGGTAACGCCCGACTTGATCTCGCGTCCGTTTTCAAAAACCGAATAACGGTCGCCTACGATTGAAATATCAAAGCAGGAGCCGCTTATGAATATCTTTTTCAGATCTATACGCTCGAGCCCCTCGGGCAGTGATGCAACGAAGGAAAAGCTGTCGAGCGATTCGGGCAATATTCCGAATATGCCTTCGGTGATAACTCGTACGAACAATGCGCTTTCTCCCGAAAGATGCCGCTTGTCGCCCTCGGGGTAAGCCTCTACCGCGTAGGGGACTCTGTCACAGACCAATCTCTTGTGACAGTAGTCGAGAAGCGGCTTCATCATACGCCTGCTTTCGCCTGCAAGAAAGGCACATTTCATGCCGTAAAGCGTGCTTCTGTCCCATATCGTGTCACTCGTGTTTTCGCTCGAGCGCTCGCAGGTCAGCATACCCTCCTCGGTCCATAAATAATCCGAAAGCATTGCGTCAAGCGTGCCCTTTGCGCGTTTTTCGATTCCCATACAAAGCGGGAGGCATATCCAGGCGCGTAAGGTGTCAAATCCCTTGGAATATCTATAGGTCTCAAATCCGTGAAGGCTTGCGCCGAAGTAATTCTCGATTGCGGCTTCAAGCTCGTTTGCGCGTTCGTTGTATGTCTTTGCCAAGGCGTTTTCGCCGAGCGAGACGGCAAGCTTTGCAGCGCTTCTCAAGCCTCCGCAGCATAGACACGAGGTGGACAGATTTGCATATCCGTCGGTGGGGAAGCGGCCCTCGAGCTCGTCTGCGTCGGACCTTATTACCCCCTCGGGCGTTTTCATTCTTTCGCAGTATTCGGCACACCACTTTATTGCGTCCCAAAGCTCGCGTGCGACTTTTTCGTCTCCGAGATACAGACAAAACAGAGAGCAACCGTACAGATACATCGCCGCGTCGCCTCTGTCACCTGCGCCCTCCCATATGTCAAGCCCCTCGGCGATTATCGAGGAGGGGAGACGGTGATAGCTTTCCGACATAAAGGGGATATACGCCTTGTATGCGTTTACAGATGCTTCGATGGTGACCTTGTCGGCGGTCATCGCAAAATGCGGACCTGCGTATTCCGCCTCGTCGTTGCACCAGATAGCTGCGTAATATGCGTGCCCGCCGGGTGAATGATATTTGCCTGTAAGCGTTTCGAAAATGCTTTCGCCTGCACGGAGCTTCGCAAACCGCGTCATCAGGTCAAGCTCCCTGCTGTCGGTTTCAAGGATAAGAGATCCGTCACAAAGCTCGCTTACACGCTCGTTGCGCTTCTTAAGCTCTGCGCGACCGTCGGGAATGATAGGGGTTTCGCTTGCGAGAAGACTTGAATAGTAGACGCCGAATGTGATCTCGCTGTCGGCTTCAAGCCAAAGACCGTCGCAGGTGTCGTTGCATATTCATGAAACGTAAACACCCTTGGTGCCTCTTCCGAAGGAATGTATATGCCCGCTTTCGACCGAAAGCTCGAGCTCGACCTCGCGCTCGGCACGTACGGTGATAAGCTCGATGCAGTTGCTCGAATCAATTGACGGGAACAGCCGTCTTTCAGTAGAAAAGCCCTTGTCTGTAGTGGATTTTACCGTCAATACACCGTCGAAGGAGAACTCTTTGGGATATTCGTCAACGGCGAGACCGTCGACGGTTATGCGCGGTCTTTCGGCGTTTGATACGTCAAAGTGATAGGTAGCGTGGGTGTTGTTCGGAATGGTTCTCAGCGCAGGAAAATAGCACTTGTAGTCGAGCGAAAGCCTTCCTTCGCCGTCAACACCGTATTTTATCCAGAAATCGGTGTAAAGCCCGCTCATTTCAATATCGTCGTAATGTATCTGACCGTCGGTAACCGTCCATACGAGCGAATTACCGTCGATGCCCCAGATTTGCTTTGCCATATCAGTCCTCGTTGCTTAAAATGCTTTCGATTTCGGTTTTCAGGGTTTCGTGATCGACCGCCGCAAGATGAATGCTGACGATTACGCCCTTCTCGTCAAGAATAACGGTGTAGGGATAGGTGCCTCTGCCTCCGAGCATAGAATAATAAAACTCATTCTTGCCGTCGCAGGCGAAAATGATTTTGCTTTCGGGGTAGTATTCGCCGATGAACGCGCTCGCCGTGTCGACGACCATTTCGGTATGTATCGCGTAGACCGATACGCTGTCGGCATATTCGCTTGCGATGGCGTCGAAATAGGGAAGCTCGTTTACACAGGGTGTGCACCAGGTGCCCCAGAAATTGATTACGGTTATCTTACCCGACGAAACCGGGTTGACAGTCTCTGCCCCGACGCCGTCCGCGGTCACGACCGTAAGATCCGCACCGTAGCAGCGCGTTCCCAAGGTGTTGCCGTATTCGGGCAGGTCGGACGAGACGTCGGAATCGGATGAAGAATCGGAGATCACGGGGACGGACGCCTCGCCGCTGTCGTCGTTATGATAGAAAACAAACGAGCCGACAAGTATTCCCAAAAGGACGACCGTGGATATAGCGCGGGTCACGGTGCGACGCTTTTTGTATCTGTCACCGATGGGCTTGTTGTCTGTCTTTTCGGGTATATCGTTGCCGCGGACGAATATCTGCGAGCCCTTCCAGACGATCGCCTTGGTAGGGCAGACGTCGATGCATTCGCCGCAGCCGATGCATTCGGCATCACCGACCGATTTTATGTCCATTCTGCAATGACTTACGCATTTTTGACAATGCGTGCACTTGGGAGCTTCGACCTTGACGCCGAGAATTGAAATGCGGTTAAAAAGACCGTAAAGCGCACCCAACGGGCAGATGAATCTGCAGAAAAGACGGAAAACGAAAACGCATCCGACAAGTATGCTCACCATGAGCGCAAACTTCCAGGTGAACAGCGGTCCGAGCATAGAAAAGTAGCCCTCGTTGACCTTGTGAGCAAGCAGACCGATGCCGCCCTCAAGCGTGCCTGCGGGGCATACGTACTTGCAGAATGCGGGCAGAGGTACGTTTCGGAGCGCGTAGGTTATCGGTACGATAAAGACGAAAAATACAAGGAAAACGTATTTTAAAAACGATAAAATTCGTGTGAATCGGTTCTTCTTGAGCTTGGGTGTCCTGAGCTTGTAAAAGAGCTCCTGAATAAATCCGAACGGACAAAGCCATCCGCATATGGTTCTGCCGAAAATGACGCAATACAGCAGAAGTATGCCGCCCACGTAGAATATCGTGCTTTTGTCGGCACTGAACGAGCCCTGAAGCGATCCCAGCGGGCACGCCGCGACTGCGCCGGGGCAGGAGTAGCAGTTAATACCCGGGGCGCACACGGTTTTGGTGTTGCCCTTGTATATGTTTCCGGTAACGAAGCCCTTCAAATGCGCGTTGAACAGCAAAGCGAAATACAGCTGCATCAGCTTTCGCTTGGTGGGCATTATAGACTTGAGCTTTTGAAGTATTTTCATGCCGTCACCCCAATCCCACGCACTCGGTGCATATTGCCTTTGCCTTTGCGAGCACGTCTGCCGTGCCGCCGCTCGTCAAGCCGTATATTAAAACGGCAACCGCCGCAAGAAGCAGGCAGATACGTATTATCAGAACCGTTTTTTGTCTGTCTGTCTTTTTCTCGTCTGTGTCGGAAACGGCTTTGTTTTCGAGTGATTTTAACAGCTCTATTTCGCGAAGAACGCTCTTTCTGTCGAGATGAATCGCGACGATCGTAAACGTAAAGGGGATAACGCCGCAGGCAAGCAGTACGAGCGTAGCCTTGATGACCGAATCGGTGATAAGCTCGCCGTTTTCCCAATTGCCTCCGTTAAGGCTGTAGATCAAAAATACGCACGCCGATAAAAGCATTATCAGCATAGACGCAAGCTTGCGTACTCTGCGGGAGGAGGATTCCTTTTTTATAAGCGAAGCGATCTCGGGGCTTGATCCGAGATCCTTGCTTTTTCTTAACCTTGAAAGAAGTATGCCGTATGCATCCGCCTTGACCGACGGCTCGAGCGCAGGGACGAATATTTCGAGTATCAAGCCGAAAACGACCAATGCGATACAGATGAAAACAGGTATGCTTATTGCAGAAAATACCTCCGAGACGATTTCGCGGCTGTACTCGCCCTTTGAAAAATAGACGTAAAGACATCCCGCGATCAGACAAGCTCCGACTGCGAGCAGCATTATCGCGGTAATTATGCCGTATATGTTGCAAAATCCTTTGCATTTTCCGCTTGACTTAGCGTTTTTTGCTTCGGTCGACATACGATTAACTCCACTTTGTTTTGATATTTCAGTATATCATACGCGACCGAAAAAGTAAATGTAAAATGTAAAAAAATTAAAAACACAAAAAATATCTTCAAAAAATATTGTAATTTGTCACGGAATGATGTAAAATACGATGAATATGTATATATTAATTTGTAATTAATTTGTACTCGTTTGCAAAAATAAAGGAGAAAGCAATGAAAAAAACCTCTCTATTCAGAAAGGGCAAGGCTGCGCTTGCCGCAGCGATGGTACCCGTGCTTTTGTCAGGTACTCTTCTGCTGCCGTTCGCCCGCACAGCCGCACCTTCGGTGAATGCTCTTGAAAACGACTCGTACATCCAAAGACTCGACGGACTGACCTTTGACCATATGCAGTACGTCGACAACAGCGTTATGTTCAGGCTTCCCGACGGAATCGGCGACGATGAAGAGATTTCGGTCATCGTTACCGTGGATTCCGCGACTGTAATGGACGCATACGAAAACAGCGACAAGACGATGAGCATCGGCGAGTTCGCACAGAAGAGCGACGAGGCGCGCTTCGTAAGACAGAGCGTCTTCAACGAAAGAGCGAAAATGCTTTCCAAGCTCGAAAGCGTCAAGGTCGATTATACGGTCGGTGAAATATACGATACCGTTCTTTGCGGCTTCGAGATAATCATAAGCGCAGGCGATTTTGAAAAGGCGGGACGTGCGCTCGGCGACGGCAAAAACCTCATCGTCGGCGAGACGTACAATACCTGCGAGACCGAGCTTGTCGAAAACGAGGTCAACGTGTTCGACACCGGTATATTCGACAGCTCCGATGCAGGCTACGACGGCTCGGGCATCGTTGTCGCGGTGCTTGATACCGGTCTCGACTCCAATCATACTGCGTTTTCTCCCAACAACTTCACGTCCGATCATCTCGGACTTACCTACGACGAGGTTGCGGGCCTTATCGGTGAAACCGCGGCGTACGAGCTTGCCGGCGGTCTTACCGTCGATGACGTGTACGTGAATGATAAGGTTCCCTTCGGCTACGACTATGCCGATAACGACCCCGACGTTTATTCCACCCACAATAACCACGGTACTCACGTATCCGGCGTTATCGTGGGTAACGACGACGTTATCCGCGGCGTTGCACCCAACGCACAGCTCGTTTCGATGAAGATCTTCTCGGACGTGATGGATACCGCGCGTACCGCGTGGATACTTGCCGCTCTTGAGGACTGCGTGGTTCTCGACGTCGACGTAATAAATATGTCGATCGGTACCGCCTGCGGCTTTTCGCGCGAGACCGACGAGGAAAAGATTAACGGCATCTACGACAGGATCCGCAGCTCGGGCATAAGCATGGTTGTTGCGGCATCGAACAGCTACTCCTCGGCTTACGGCTCCGAGGCAAACGGTAACCTCGGCCTTACCTCCAACCCCGACACCGGTACGGTCGGCTCCCCCTCCACCTACGAGGGCGTGCTCTCCATCGCCTCCATCAGCGGTGTCGAAACCCCCTACATCAAATACGGTCAGAGCATCGTTTATTTCGTTGAGGCGACCAACTCCGCAGGTGAGGAGAAGAGCTTCTTCGACACCCTGCTCGGCGACAGCGACTCGGCACAGCTCGAATATATCGTCATTCCCGGTGTCGGCAGAACTGCTGACTATACGGGCGTTGACGTGAACGGAAAGATCGCGCTCGTACGACGCGGCTCCAACACCTTTGAGGAAAAGGCGTTGATAGCAAAGCAGCAGGGCGCGGCAGGTATTATCATTTATAACAACGTTTCGGGTGACATCAAGATGAACGTCGGCGACGCCGACCTTGCGGTCTGCTCGATCTCGCAGAACGACGGCGAAATGCTCGCAAAGGGCGACGGAAAGATCACTATTGCGAGAAGCCAGACCTCTGGTCCCTTCATCTCCGACTTCTCGTCCTGGGGTCCTACTCCCGACCTTAGGATCAAGCCCGAGATCACAGGTCACGGCGGAAGCATCCTTTCGTCGGTAACCGGCGGCGGCTACGACAGACTTTCGGGTACCTCGATGGCGTGCCCCAATATGTCGGGCGTCGTGGTGCTTCTGAGACAGTACGTTGTCGAAAACTTCCCCGAAATCGCAAACGACAGCGTTAAGGTCAACGCGATGGTCAACTCGCTTCTTATGTCGACCGCAGACGTTGCACTTAACAAAAACGGCTTGCCCTACTCGGTAAGAAAGCAGGGCGCGGGTCTTGCTAATCTGCTTGACGCAGTAAACACCCCCGCATACATCACCACCTTTGATAAAAACGGCAACCCGATGGACAAGTCGAAGCTCGAGCTCGGCGACGACCCCGAAAGAGCCGGCGTTTACGAAATGAGCTTCAATCTCAACAACTTCGGCGACGAATCGCTCACCTACACGGTCGGCGCATACGTTATGACCGAGGGTGTCAGCGAAACCAAGACAAATGCGGGCGAAACCACCGTCACCGAGGAAGCATATATTTTGAACGGCGCAACGGTTGACGTTTCGGTTTCCGACGGCAGCATAAAGAAGGGCAGGGTGACCGTTGAAGCGGGCAAGACCGCGTACGTCACCGTGAAGATCACTCTTTCCGATGCAGATAAGGAATATCTCGATAACAGCTTTGAAAACGGTATGTACGTTGAGGGCTATATCACCCTCACGGCAGAATCGGGCACCGATATCGACCTTTCGGTTCCTTACCTTGCTTTCTACGGAGACTGGACGGCAGCACCTCTCTTCGACCTTACCTATTACGACACCAACGCAGACGAGCTCGACGACGGACTCGACGTTGAGGACAAGACGATGGCGGATGCATATCCCACCCGTCCCGTCGGCGGCGTCAGCGACGACTACGTCAGCTATCTCGGCTCCTACTACTTCCTGCAGGATCCCGACGATATGGTCATCGCGGCTAACGAAAACTTCGTTGCGCTTTCCAATCAGGTCGGCACGATCCATTCGCTCCGCTTTGTTTGGGCAGGTATGCTCAGAAACGCGGCGAAAATCGATATAACCATCACCAACGAAACCACGGGCGAGGTTATCTTCGAGCGTACCGAGACCGACGTGCGTAAGTCCTACAGCGACGGCGGCGCTTCGATCTATCCCTCGAACGTTGAAATTGAGTTTGATGCCGCGGATACCGCAAGCTATAACCTCGCAAATAACTCCAAGTACGTAGTAAAGCTTGTCGGCTATCTCGACTACGGCGACGGCGGACTTACGACAAATGCGAACAACGTGTTTGAATTCCCGCTGACGATCGACTTTCAGGCTCCTACCGTTACGGGTGTGGAGTACTACTACAAGTACGACAAGACACTTGACAAGAACCGTCTCTACGCCGACGTTCTCGTATACGACAACCACTACACGATGAGCTCGCAGATAGGCTACGTCGGTAACGGCACCGATGAAAACGACAATCCCGCTCCTCAGCTTTTCGCATTTGAGCAGTATATGACTCCCGTCTTTTCCGAGGAGAACAGCACCACGAGAGTCACCTACGAGCTTACCGATTACCTCTACGACATAAAGAACAATTCGATCAACCGCAACAGCTTCGTTGTCAGCGTCTACGACTACGCGCTCAACTATGCGACCTACGAGATCGAATTGCCCGATAACTTTACCGAGTTTTACTTCGAGAGCCTCGAGGACGGACTTACCCTGAGCCCCAACGAGGTCTACACGCTCGAGCCCGTCGTTTATCCCTATACCGAATGGTCCGAGCTTCTCGATTACGCCTCCTCCAAGCCGAGCGTTGCAAGAGTTGTCAACAATAAGCTCGTTGCGGTTGCTCCCGGCGTCGCTATCATTAAGGCGCAGGATCCCGCCACGAACGAAAGCGTCACCTTCAACGTTACCGTCCTCGACGAAAACGACGAGGGCTACGTCAAGTACGACAGACCCGTCGTGGATATCTTCTCACTTGACGGATACGAAACTATAAAGGCGTACTACATTCTCGATAACGAGGAAAAGGATATCGGCGATACCGGAAATATCCGCTTCTTCGAGGGTGACTACAGACTTTCGATGTATCCCTCCGAAAGGGTATTGCTTAACTACTCGCTCGACGCATACTTCCCGCAGAAGACCACCGTCTCCTTTGAATCGAGTAACGAGAATATAGTTACCATCGATAATTACGGCAACGTGACCGCCGTTGCGGAGGGCTTTGCCTCGGTAACCGTTAAGGTCCTTCTCGACGGACAGAGCACCTATTATTCCGAAACCGTGTCGGTCGAGGTCAAGGACCCCTACGTGAACACGGGATCTATCCTTACTCACTATTACGGTCTCGGCGGTCTCGTGGATATTCCCACCAGACTGTCGCTTACCGAGATCGGTCAGTTTGCATTCTCCAACTTCGAGTATATCATGAAGACCCCCGAGGAGCTTGCGTTTGACGACGCGGAAACCTCCAAGGCGTGGTTCATCGGTGACAACACCATCACAAAGGTCATCATTCCCGAGGGCGTAAAGAAGATAAACAACTACGCATTCGCAAACCTCACCGCGCTTGAAGAGGTTGTGCTTCCCTCGACGCTTGAGTCGATCGAATACGGCGCATTCTTCAACTGCACCTCGCTTTCGAAGATCACCTTCTCGGGTGAGAATAACCTGAAGATCATTTCTCAGAATGCTTTTGAAAACTGCGCGCTTTCGGGCACGCTTGAGCTCGACTCCATCTGCGTGATCTCCGATTATGCATTCGCGGGTAACCAGAAGCTTCAGGGCATCGTGCTTGCCGATTCGCTTCTTTCGGTAGGACAGTACGCATTTGCAAGCTGTAAGAAGCTTGAAAACGTAGAGATCAAGTCCGATAAGGTAAAATACGGCGGATACGCATTCTACGATTGCGAATCTCTTACGGACTTCACGGTCAACTCGGCGGTATTACCCGAGGGTATGTTCTATGAATGTGCATCGCTTTCGAGCATCACCATCGGCGCAGACGTCAAGGATATCGGCGCTTATGCATTCCGCTCGACCAAGATTGGCGAATTCAAGCTTGATCCGTCCAACGCATCCTACAAGGTCGTAGACGGAAACAAGATATTCTCCTCCGATATGAGCACGCTTGTTGCGATCGCGCCCACCCTGACCGGCGAATTCGTCGACAATTCCGTTAAATACGTCGGCAAGGGCGCCTTCTCGCATAACACCAAGCTCAGCAGCGTCGTTATGAATAACGTCGGGAGGGTAGAGGATTACGGCTTTGCAGAAAGCGAAGGCTTGGCAAGCATCAGCCTCGGAAGCCTTTCTCACATCGGCGAATATGCATTCTTCGGAACCGCGATTTCCGAAAGGCCCGAAATAACCAAGGATACCTTCGTCGGCAGATACGCGTTCGGCCTTACTAACCTTGTGAACGTCGTTATTCCCGACGGTGCGACTGTTAACGAGGGTACCTACAGCGAGCTTACACAGCTCGAAAGCGTCGTTATCGGTGATAACGTAATCATCGGCGACTACGCCTTCAGCCTTAATAAGGATATTGCATATCAGGTTGAGGAGATCAACGAATATGGACAGAAGATGTTCAGATACGTGTTCAGATCTCCGCTCAAGTCGCTCGTTATCGGTAACGACGTAACGATCGGCGAGGCGGCGTTTATGAACGCAGCTAACCTTGAAGAAATAACTCTCGGCGCAAACGCGATCCTCGGCGATCAGGCGTTCTATAACACCTCGTCGCTTAAGACGATCGACCTCTCACTCGTTAAGTCGGTCGGCGATTACGCACTTTCGGGCGACGTATACTACGCCTGCCTCGACGAAAATATGAGCGTCGCGGCGGTCAGCCCCGAGGGAAGATACGTTTACACCTATCACGGTCCGCTCGTCGAAAGCCTCGACGTTTCCTCTGCCGAAAGCATCGGCGAATACGCGTTCTCGTATTGCCGCGAGCTTAAGGAGGTCAAGCTTTCGGATGCGTTGACCGAGATTCCCGCCTACGCGTTTGCCGGCGATATCGCACTCAAGGGTATCAACCTCGAAAACGTTATCACCGTCGGCGAATATGCGTTTATGGAATCGGGTCTCGAGACCGTAAACCTTATGTCGGCTTCGACTATCGATAAATACGCGTTCGTTTACAACGAAGGACTTATTAACCTCACGCTCAGCGAGGAGGGAAGTGACCTCGGCGAAGCGGCGTTCGCATATTGCGGCGCGCTTGAAAGCGTAACGAATCTCAATTACAGCAAGAGCATCGGCCACTACGCTTTTGCGTATACCGCAGTTACCTCAGCAGATCTTTCCAATGCCGTATCTGTCGGCGATAACGCCTTTATCAAGGAAGAAATCACCCCCTTCACCGTTGTTCTGGGCGAGTCTCTGACGAGCATCGGTGACAACCCCTTCGCCTTCTGTGACGTTGCTCCCTTCGAGTCGGTTGCGACTGAGGAGATCAACGGACACGAGATAGAGGTTCCCACAGACGATTACCCGATAAGCGATACCGTTTCGGTAATCGACGGCTCGCTTTACTGCAAGACGGTAAACGGCTATGAGCTTATTACTTACACCGGCGACGGCAGCGAGGAATTCGTTCTCGCAGAAGATACCGTCCGCATCACCTCCTACGCGTTCGCGGGAAGCGATATCAAGCGCGTGAAGATGCCCTACACCACGACCTCGATCGGTCACAAGGCGTTCTGTGACTGTGATTCGCTAGAGATAGTAATATTCGGCAGCTACACGGTTCCCGTGTTTGAGGAGGAATTCGACCCCGCCTACTATGAGTCTTTGGAGCACGTTCCTGGCTCGGGTGATTACGGCAGCTACATCGATTATGACGGAACCGAGGTCGTTATCGAGCCCATGGGACTTTTGCCCTTCTTCATCTGGAATGCAACGGGCGGAATGTACTCCAACGTATTCTACGGCGCAAGCTTCGTTGATTACGTCGGCTACGTCGAAAACAAGCTTATTATGGTAAGCCCTGTCAACGGCGTGGGATACGACTCGTTTATCTGCGATCAGTATTTCGATTACAGGATAGAGGGCCCCGCGGCACCCGATGATATCACCGTGGATGCGATCAACGCGATCAAGCGCATCCCCGAGCGAGTGACCTATGAGGATAAGGCGACCGTCGAGGCTGCACGCGCGGCTTACGATAAGATCGCCACCTATGAGCAGATGTCTCTCGTTTCGAACTATTCGTCGCTCGTTTCTGCAGAGCAGCGTATCGCGGCACTTGCTCCGATCGAGGATGACACTGCCGAGGCTCCCGCAAAGGATAATATGGGAGCGATCATCGCAATACTTCTCGTCGTTATGGCTGCCTTCGTCGGATTTGTGGTGATCCGCAACCGCAACGAAGCAAAGTCTGACGCAAACGGTTAATATCCGTGTATCAAGGAGGACGATGAAGACCTGATGAATAAAATAATTAAAAGAGGCTTGCTCGTTTTGACTGCGTCGCTTACGTTGATTTCGACCGCCTGTGCAAGCAGGCCGACGCCCTACGAAACGAACGATGCCGATGGCTATACCGTTAGCGTCAGGTTTGACGCTAACGGAGGAATTTTCGAAACAAACACGTCGATAATCAACGATTCCTACAGTCTCGACGGTATCGAAAAGAACTCGGACGGAATGGTGGAAATACCGCTTCTGTCGCCCGATGACGATGCAAGAGGCAACGACTCGTTCGATGCCACGATGAAGGACCATTTCCTCGCAGGCTGGTACGCAAAGCGCACCGAAAACGCTGACGGGACCTACAGCTACTCGGAAAAATGGGACTTTGAAAACGGTATGCTTGAGGTCGACCCCTCGAAGACCTATTCCTCCGCTTCTCCCGTGCTTACGCTTTATGCGGTCTGGGCTCCCTTGTTTGAGATCAGATTCCATAACGTCGGCACCGAGGGAGCGGCAGAAAGCTACGTCTTCGACCCGAGAGAGACAAAAAGCATAAAGCTCCCCGAATGGAGCAAGGAAAGCGGTATGCTCGAGCTTTACGAATTCCCCGAAAGGGAAGGATACACGCTCAAAAACGTATATCGCGACCCCGAATGTACTCAGCTTGTGACCGAAAGCGAGCTTGTGCATCCCGGTAAGCTTAACGAGGACGGAACTGTAGAAAATAATATCCTCGACCTTTATCTCGATTGGGATGAGGGCGAGTGGTATCACATTTACAACGCGGAGCAGTTCAAGGAGCTTGCCTCCACAGTAGGCAACTACGTTATCTGCAACGACCTCGATTTCACCGACGTTATCTGGCCGAATAAGTTCGCTACGGGCAACTTCAACGGCATAATTAACGGAAACGGCTTTAAATTCTCGAACGTTTCGGTTATTCAGACCGACGCCAACGAAATGAACGTGGGTATATTCGGAAAGATCGGCGCAGATGCAACGATCTCGGACGTAACCTTTGATTCTCCGATATTCATGATCAAGGGCGGTATGCGAAAGGCGGGAAGCCAATACGGCTTGCTTGCCGGCAATGCTTCCGAGGAGGCGACGCTCAGCGGAATCACGCTTATAAACGGTGTGATCAACATAGACAGCTCCGCCAACTTCGGCACGCCCGACTATCTCATCGGCTTGGTATGCGGCAACGGCGAGCTTGAAGCCGTTACTGCCGAAAATATTACCTGCGTCGCTGTCGGCGATGCGCCCGAAACGCTTACCATCACCGTCGACGGTAATTACGTGACCGTCGAAAAGGCGCAATGAACGAGTAAAAAATAAATTATATAAAGGTGAAAAAATGACTAAGAAACTGATTGCAATGCTCCTGTGCATTATTATGTGCGTGGGAATCTTCTCCGGATGCTCGAAGAAGAACCAGAAACCCGATGCCTTCGTCATCATGACGGAACAGCTTGACGGCTTGTTCAATCCCTTCTTCTACACCTCTGCTCCCGACGGAACCATCGTTGCGATGACTCAGATCGGCATGCTCGGCTCCAAGTACGTCGACGGTAATATCGAGGTTGCCTACGGCGAAAACGAGGCAGTCGTAGTTAAGGATTACGACATCGTAGAAAATAGCAACAAGACCACCACCTACACCTTCGTTGTAAAGAACGGCATTAAGTTCTCCGACGGACAGCCTCTTACGATGGAGGATATCCTCTTCAACTATTACGTATATCTCGACCCCGTTTACACCGGCTCGAACACCCTTTATTCCACCGACATCGTAGGTCTTTCGGCTTACAGAACACAGACCGTGGGCTCGGGCAGCGATAACAGCGACGATCTTATCGCTTCGCAGGCTGCATCCCGTGCAAGCGCAAGAATCAACGAGCTCATCAACCTCTTCAATTCTCAGCTCAACGCTTCCTCTACCAAGGAGGTCGGCTACGATGCGATGAAGAATGCAATTTCCTCTTACAGCGTAAGCGCAGGCTACAAGTCGGCTATCTCCAACAATCCCGACGAGGTCTCCAACAAGAACCTTTTGGAGGACTACGAATACGCACTCAAGCTCTTCAAGGAGGAGCTTGAAAGGGACTATGATTCCTCGCAGGAATCCTATACCGACGAGCCCTACAGCTCCTTCTCGGAATTCGGCGACGAGGTCTTCAAGTTCATGTACACCGAGGGCTACGTTGAGGTAGAATACGCAGAGGGCGCAGACGGCAAGACCGACCGCACCAAGATCGAAACCCTCACTCCCGCATATCCCTCGTCCATCAACTCCAAGGAAGCTGCTATCGATTATATCTATAACGATAAGATCGCAAGAGAGCTTAACGTTATCCTTCAGTACTGGGCAACCGCAGCTACCCTCAATACCGAATTTGCGGCAAAGGCTAAGGAGGTAATCCTCCACGAAAACGTCGCTACCGACGGCTCGCTCGCAGTTCCCTCCATTTCGGGTATCGTTTCGCTCGGTCATACCTCTGCCGCAGGCAGCACCGTAACCGTTAACGGAAGCTCTTATAAGGTCGCATCCGCTCACAATGCAGACGGCACCGTTAAGAATTCCGACGAATACGACGTTCTTCAGATCACCATCAACGGCATCGACCCCAAGGCCATCTGGAACTTCTCCATCACCGTTGCTCCTCAGCACTACTACGGCGAGGGAAGTAAGGTCGGCGTCGATATCGCGAACAATAAGTTCGGCGTTGAATTCGCAAGCTTCGAATTTATGACCAAGGTCATTCAGTCCACCAGAAACATCAAGCTCCCCATGGGTGCGGGCGCATATAAGGCAACCAATACCGAAAACGGCGACAGCCCCTCCGAAAACGAATTCTTCTCCAATAACGTCGTTTACTTCAAGGCTAACGAAAACTTCACTACCGTCGGTGAGGGCATTGAAAATGCAAAGATCGACAAGATCCGTTATCAGGTAGTAAGCTCCGCAAACGCGATTGCGGCACTCGAGGACGGCAGTGTTCACTACATCTCGCCCTCGCTCACCAATGAAAACTACGATAAGCTCGGCTCGCTTTCCTCCAAGGGTATGGTCACCCTCGTTGAGGATCAGCTCGGCTACGGTTATATCGGTATCAACTCCGCAAAGATCAACGACATCAACATCCGTAAGGCTATTATGTGTGCGATGAACACCTCTCTCGCACTCGACTACTATCGTCCCGGTACCGCAAGCCAGATCTTCTGGCCCATGTCCAAGGTAAGCTGGGCATATCCTAAGGGAACCGATGCCAACGATAACGGCTTCGACTATCCCGCGCTCGGCAACTGGAGCGACGATTACGCGATCGAAAATATCAAGAAGTATATGCTTGAGGCAGGCGTAAGCGCAGGCTCGCCCGAGCTTAAGATCAGATTTACCATCGCAGGCGCAAGCCTTCAGGATCACCCGACCTACAAGGTGTTCTACGATGCGTCCAACCTCCTCAACAGCCTCGGCTGGCAGATCGAGGTTGTATGCGATACTCAGGCACTTACCAAGATCAACACCGGCTCTCTTGAGGTATGGGCAGCGGCTTGGTCCTCGGCACTCGACCCCGATCTGTATCAGGTATACCACAAGGATTCTACTGCAACCAGCACCCTCGCTTGGGGCTACAACTACCTGAAGACCAGCGGTACCGCCGAAGAACTCGAGATCCTTGACGAGCTCAGCGAGCTCATCGACAAGGCTCGTGAGACCAACGATCAGGGCAAGCGCGCAGACCTTTATAAGGATGCAATGACCAAGATCCTCGATCTCGCTATCGAGCTTCCCGTATATCAGAGAAGCGTTCTTTACGCATACAACTCCAACGTTATTTCGTCCTCGAGCATTCCCGCAGAATCGGAGCTTAATCCCTTCTCGTCGCCGCTTGACCGTATCTGGGAAGTAGAATTCGCAGGCTGATGCGAAATTAGATCAAATTGATCGGAGTAAGCAAAAATGCTGAAATATATTTTAAAAAGAATAGCCATGTCCATTCTCATATTGCTTGGCGTTTCTGTGATAATATATTTCCTCGTCCGCTTGATGCCCGTCGACTTCATTCAATCGAAAATCGACGCGATAAATCAGGGCGGAGCGACGGTAAGTAAGGAAACGCAGGACGCAATGTATGCGACCTATGGACTTGGCGACAACAGCTTCGGCGGAATAGTCAAGGGCTATCTCAATTGGCTTGGCGCTTTGGCAAGATTCGACCTCGGTGTGAGCTTCGTTCACGCCGAGCCGGTTGCCGACGTTATATTCAACCATATGGGAATATCCTTTATTATCGCGCTTATAGCAACGATTTTTGAATTTCTGATTGCTATACCTCTCGGTATCACCGCGGCTACACATCAGTACAGCCTGCGTGACTACGTCGTTACCGTTCTGGTAATGATAGGCATCTCGCTCCCGTCCTTCTTCTTCGGACAGATGCTCAAGGACCTCCTTGCCTTTAAGCTCGGATGGTTCCCGTCCTCAAAGCTGGTCGATGCGACCGCATCTTATACAGGAATCAGGCTGCTCGGAGACTATTTTATGCACTGCTTCATTCCCATTCTTACCATAGTTATTCTTTCTATCGGTGCGAGAATGAGAATGACGAGAACGAATATGCTCGAGGTTATGAATTCCGACTACATCCGCACCGCGCGTGCAAAGGGACTTGAGGAAAGCGTGGTTATCAACAAGCACGCATTCCGCAACACCCTGATCCCGATGGTCACCTCGCTCGCAGGTCTCCTTCCGTCGCTCTTCTCGGGTGCTATCATTACCGAGCAGGTCTTTGACCTGCCCGGTATAGGTAATATAGCTCTCGATGCGATGAACCGCGGCGATATACCCTTCATAATGGGCTACAATATGTTCCTTGCCGTGCTCAGCGTGCTTGGCGTATTGCTCGCCGATTTGATGTACGGGCTGGTTGACCCCAGAGTTAAGCTTGAGTAAGGAGGCAGAGACGTGGAAGAGCAAATCAAAAACGAAGAACGTTTAAACACCGAAGACACCGAAACGCCACTTGATAAAAACGTCCGTCTTATGTCGCCTGCACGTATGGTCGTCCGCAGGTTTTTCCGCTCAAAGCTTTCTATCGTCGGATTGATAATGGTTGTCGGACTGTTTCTCTTCAGCTTCGTGGGTCCGCTGTTTTTGGCGGATATTCCCGACGTGGTCGTTCAGACCGACGATGCGGGAAACGTCGTTTACGACGAACACGGCAAAAAGCTCACCACCGAGGTGTATCACGATTCGGACGGCAAGTGGGGTGAGATAGAGCGCGATAAAAGCGGAGCTACCGAATATTCCACCGCGGTCGTCAAATACACCGTAAACGGCAAGGAGTACGTGCTGAGACAGACGGTTGAAAAGTCGGTCACCTATAATCAGCTCGATGAACCCTCCGCAAGTCATATACTCGGTACAGACAAGCAGGGACACGACATATTCGTCCGTCTTATGTACGGCGGCAGGATCTCGCTTATAGT
>JAFXDO010000070.1 GCA_017563195.1 Clostridia bacterium
GACCAAAATGCAAGCATTTTGGTCGAAAGCGAAGCGATAAAAAACACCCGAAAATCAAACGATTTTCGGGTGAAAGCGAAGCGTAATTAGTCGCCGATTTTTGCAGAGTTGATCTTGAGACCGGGGCCCATAGTAGAAGCGATAACGCAGGACTTAATGTACTGACCCTTCGCTGCAGCGGGCTTAGCCTTGATGATCGCGCCGAGAAGAGTGTTGAAGTTTTCAACAAGCTTTTCGGTACCGAAGGAAACCTTACCGATAGGGCAGTGGATGATGTTGGTCTTGTCGAGACGGTATTCGATCTTACCTGCCTTGGCTTCGGTAACTGCTTTGGCAACGTCGGGGGTAACGGTGCCTGCCTTGGGGTTAGGCATTAAGCCCTTAGGACCAAGGATTTTACCGAGACGGCCGACGAGGCCCATCATATCGGGAGAAGTAATAAGAACGTCGAATTCAAACCAGTTTTCCTGCTGGATCTTCTGGATGTATTCTTCTGCGCCAACGTAGTCTGCGCCAGCAGCGGTAGCGGCATCGGCCTTGTCGCCCTTTGCGATAACAAGGGTGCGAACGGTCTTACCGGTACCGTTGGGGAGAACTACCGCACCGCGAACCTGCTGGTCTGCGTGACGGGAGTCAACGCCCAAACGAACGTGAACTTCAACGGTTTCGTCGAACTTTGCTTTGGAAAGCTCGCATACCAAGCCGAGAGCTTCGGCGGTATCATAGAGCTTTGCCTTGTCTATTGCAGCAACAGCTGCATTGTAATTCTTTCCTCTTTTCATTGTCAAAACCCTCCTTAGTCAACAACGGTAACGCCCATGCTGCGTGCGGTACCTGCAACCATGCTCATAGCTGCTTCGATGCTTGCCGCGTTGAGGTCGGGCATTTTGGTTTCAGCGATCTTGCGAACCTGTTCCTTGGTGATGGTAGCAACCTTGTTGGACTGGGGAACGCCGGAACCCTTTTCGATGCCGCAAGCCTTCTTGATAAGAACTGCTGCGGGGGGAGTCTTGGTGATAAAGGTGAAGGAACGGTCAGCGTAAACGGTGATGACAACGGGGATGATAAGACCGATGTCGTTCTTGGTACGCTCGTTGAATTCCTTCGTGAACATAGGGATAGCTACGCCGTACTGACCGAGTGCGGGACCGATAGGCGGCTGGGGAGTAGCTTTACCTGCGGGGATCTGAAGCTTGATATAGCCTACAACTTTCTTTGCCATGCTGATAATACCTCCATGTGGTAATTTTGATTTTCGGGATCAATGTCCCTCCCACTTTTCCGTAATAATACGGAACGCGTTAAACGTTTGGCAATTTACGCAATACGCGTTAAACGTTTTATCAGACGATATTTTTGCGCTTTCGCGTTTTATTCGTCTAAAGCTGCAACCTGGTTGCTGTTAAGCTCGACCTTGGTCTCGCGTCCGAAGAGGGAAGCGGTGACCTTGACCGTCTTGAGGTCCTCGGAGATCTCCTCGACAACGCCGATAAAGCCCGAAAGGGGACCGTCGGTGATGCGAACAGAGTCGCCGACTGCGAACTTGATTTCTATCGTTCTGACCTCAACGCCCATGCGCTCGACCTCCTCATCGGTAAGAGGAACGGGGCGCGATCCGGGTCCGACAAAGCCGGTGACGCCGGTGGTGTTGCGGATGATGTGCCAGGTTTCGTCGTTCATCACCATCTTGACCAGAACGTAGCTCGGGAACAGTTTTCTTTCGATTTCCTTTTCGCCCTTTTCGGTTGTCTCGATAACCTTTTCGACGGGTACGTTTACCGCCAAAATAAGGTCATGGAGTCCGCGGTTTTCCACGATCTTTTCGATGTTCGTAGCAACTTTGTTTTCATATCCCGAATAGGTATGAACAACATACCAAAGCGGCGTGCTTTCCTGTGGTAAACCCATAATTAACCGTCCCTTTTAATTAAAAGATTTTGGTAAGAAGCTCAATGATACCCATGAATGCAAGGTCGAGCAAGCAGATTACCAATGCAGCTGCAATGATAAATATGAGCACGACGCCGGTAGCCTTGAGGGTGTCCTTGGGGGAGCACCAGGAGACCTTCTTGATCTCACTTGCGTATTCCTTGAAGAACTTCTTGATCTTAATGCCCAACGGAGTGTTGGTCTTCGCGAGAATGATCATGACGACAATCGCAACAACGATCACGATGAGAGTGATAACTCTTGCCCAGGGGAATTTCTTCGCAACGGGGTTAGTGGTGTTGGTGTTGTCGGTCGAGCTGTCGCTCGTAGCAGCAGTGGTGGAAGACTCGGTCGATGCTTCCGACGATGCGTCAGAGGATTCTGCACTTGCGTCAGAGGACTCGGTCGAGGATTCTGCGGAAGCGTCGCTCGATTCAACGGTCGAGGATTCTGCAGAGCTGTCGCTCGATTCCTCAACAGCGCTTTCGCTCGAAGCGTCGCTTGATTCCTCAGCCAAAACTGCGAAGCTGAGTGTCATCGCAAGGATAAGAGCAAGGATGACGGAAAGCGATTTCATAAATTTAGTCATGTCAAACGCCCTCCTTACTTGCTTTCCTTGTGAAGAGTGTGCTTGCGGCAGAAACGGCAATACTTGTTCATCTCGAGACGATCGGGGGTATTGCTCTTATTCTTTGCCGTGTCATAGTTTCTTTGCTTGCATTCGGTGCAAACGAGAGTTACTTTGACTCTTTTTTCTTTACCCGCCATATTTTTCGGCACCTCCATATTAATGTTACCTCCCTCTGTTTTTGCCCGGGCGCCCATGATTATACAAAAGGAGGAAATCGAAACCTTTTGCACAACAAAAAGACCCCCAAACAACAGAGGTGAAAGCAGTATAGCAGAAATTATTAAATTTGTCAATACTTTTTTGCTATATTATTATAGAACGTTTCAAAGGGGTCCATAGCGGCGCAGACCGCAAAGGCTCTGCACAAACCTCACCGCTCGCAGTAGATTACTACAGCTTCGGGTTCGGTTTGCACAGTCTGCATCCACTCTGAACCCCTTTAACAGACTCGGGATTTTTGATTATTGACAATTTTTGTAGGGAAAGGGTAAAGGGGACCCGAAACGTGAAGCGTTTTGGGAATATCCCTTTCCTCGTGTAGGTTTTTCGGTAGGTGGGATTATAAACAAGCCCTTTAACAGACTCGAGATTATGCACCTTGCAATATGCTTGACCAATCATCCACGCGGGTAGAAGGCTTTGCTTACGTCTGCTTCTACCGCGGGAGCTACTTGGTGCATTATGCACCTTTTGGGAAGAGAGCGCGAGAGGAAGCCCTTTTTTAAAAGGGTTCCTCTCGCAAAAAACATCAAACAAAAACTAATCCTCCAACATGGCGACGCGCTTGTCGTGCCTGCCGCCCTCGTACTCGGTGGAGAGGAAGATGTTGGCGAGCTCGACGGCCTTTTCGCAGTCGATAACGCGTCCGCCGAGGCAGAGCACGTTGGAGTTGTTGTGGCGGCGTGTCATTTCGGCAGAGAACGCGTCGGAAAGCACTGCCGCGCGGATGCCACGCACCTTGTTCGCCGCGATCGACATACCGATGCCGGTGCCGCAGCAGAGGATGCCCTTTTCACAGCGCCCCTCGACGATCTCCTTGCAGAGCGCCTTTGCGTAAACAGGGTAGTCGACCGAGTCGGTCGTGTTGGTGCCCAAGTCAACGTACTCGACACCCTTCTTCTTCAGTTCTTCGATGATGGCGTTCTTGATCTCAAGTCCGCCGTGGTCACATGCCAATGCAATCATTTCTTTTTTTAGCTCCCGCGGTCGAGGCTGAGTGAAGTTGTCACCCTCTACCCGCGAGGTCCTTTCGTTTTTTATTTTTGGTTCCCGCGGTTGAGGCTGAGTGAAGCTCTAACCCTCGACCCGCGTGGTCCTTTCGTTATATCTGTTATATTATTTATTTATTTTGAAAGTTTTTGGAAAAGAGCTCGAGAAAGACCTTTTTTCAAAAAGGTTTTTCTCGAAAAAAAACCTTCTCTCGAAAAAAATCCTTCTCACAAAAAATCCTTCTCTCGCAAACAAATCAAACCCTTAACCGTTCTTCTCGCGTTCGAGCCTCTCGCGCTCGGCTTGGGGCATGCGGAGATAGATAGGCTGCAGCGTCTTGCCGCTTTCCGATTCGCCGCGCAGGTGCTTTTCATAACCGAGCAGCGCGACCGAAAGCGCGTTCTGGTCGGCTGAAGCGCAGGACGCGGGGAAGAGGTTGTTTGACTCGGGACAGAGCGAGAGAAATTTCTCCATTCCGTCGCCGCAAACCGTTACCTCGGGGTATTGCGCGAGCTTTTCCCTGATCTCTTCAAACGAAAGCGCGCAGTCGTCAAGCAGACGTACCCCGTCCTTGAAGATCGCAACGTAGAACTGGTCGCGCAGCGCGTCCATCACGGGGCAAACCACGCCTCTGCCGACGTTTTTCGCCATCGCCTCAAGCGAGGAAACCGAAACGCAGGGCTTATTTTCCGCAAATGCGAGCCCCTTGACGGTCGAAGCGCCGATGCGTACACCCGTGAACGAGCCGGGACCTGCGCTGACGGCGAAAAGCTCGACGTCGGAAACGCTTGCGCCGTAAGCACTCAGCGCGTTTTCGAGCAACGGAAGCAAAAGCGCTGAATGCGTGAGCTTGTTTTTGACTGTGAACAGCGAGTAGGTCGAAAGCCTGCCCTCGTTGATTTCTGCGATGCACGCCGTTGCGGTGACGGCGGTGCTGTCAAGTGCGGCTATCAGCATAGCGTGAACCTCCTTTTTGTGTCGCCGAGCGACTCGATGGTGAGCTTTAACGCGTCCTTCGGGATCGATGATTCAAAAAGCTCGCTCCACTCGGTGATCACCAGCCCGCCCTGCTCGGCGTAGTCGTAAAACCCCGTCGAGTAAAGGTCCTCCTCGTCGGTAAGCCTGTAAAGATCGAAGTGGAATATCGCTAGCTCCTTGCCGCGGTATTCGTTGACAATGGCGAAGGTGGGGGAGTGGACAAGGTCTAAGCACTCGGGGCATAACGCCTTGACGAGCCCTCGCACGAAGCTGGTTTTTCCGGCGCCCATGCCGCCGTAAAGCGCGAGAAATCCGCCGTTTTTTACTTTTTGCGCGATCTCGCGTGCGACCTCCTCGGTCCCCGCAAGATCGTTCGATTCGTATACTTTCAATTTCTTGTTGCAGGAGGACGGCCCTTACCTTCTTCCTGCACTGCCTTTCTGATAATAATTAAATAACCTTTAAAACGATCTTGTTTTCCTCGGGCGGGAGATCGCCTATCGTGACCGCCCTGAAGAGGTACTCCATACCGCTCTGCGCGCGCTCGATGGTCTTCGCCTGAAGCGTCGCGAGCGCCTCGCCCTCCTCGATCCTGTCGCCGACGTGCTTGTTGAGGATGATGCCCGCGGTCGGGTCGATCGCCTCGCCGATCCTGTCGCGCCCCGCGCCGAGCACGCTTGCCGCGCGTCCGACCTCGTAGGCGTCGATTCGGGTCACGTAGCCGCTCTTTTCGGCAACGAGCATCGCGGTGACGTTGCTTTCCTCGAAGAGCGACGTGTCGTAAATATATCGCTTGTCGCCGCCGAGCCGTTCGACGAGAGACGCGAGCTTGTCAAGCGCGCTTCCGTCGTAAAGCGTTTCCTCGGCAATGGCAACGCAGGACTCGTAATCGGCGACGTTCGCCGCGTAAAGAATATTCGCCGCAACGGTTATGCAAAGCTCGGTGAGCCGCTCGTTGCCTCTGCCCTCGAGCACGCGGATGGCCTCGATAAGCTCGACGCTGTTGCCGACGGCGCATCCCAAGGGGGAAGACATATCGGTGATGAGCGCGACCGTCTTGCGCTTTTCCTTCGCGCCGATGCGGACCATAAGCCTCGCAAGCTCCTCCGCCTCGCGCATCGTCTTGCAGAACGAGCCGCTGCCGCACTTTACGTCAAGCACGATGCATTCGCTGCCCGACGCAAGCTTCTTGCTCATAACGCTCGCCGCGATGAGGGGGATGCAGTTCGCTGTTCCCGTGACGTCGCGCAGTGCCGACATCCTGCCGTCCGCAGGCGAGAGCCGCTTGCTCTGACCCGCGATGCAAAAGCCCAATTCACGCGTGATCGACTCAAACTCCTCGGCGGAAATTTCGGTGCTCACACCCGTGCAGGACTCGAGCTTGTCAAGCGTGCCGCCGGTAAATCCCAGCCCGCGCCCCGCCATCTTCGGCATATAAACGCCCTTGTTCGCCGCCGCGACCATCGGTCCGACGATGAGCGACACCTTGTCGCCGACGCCGCCCGTCGAGTGCTTGTCGACCTTCTTGCCCTTGATGCTTAAGAGCTCGTTCGTCTCGCCGCTGTCGGTCATGCACTCGGTGAGGATGAGCGTCTCCTCCTCGGTCATCCCGCGGAACCAGACCGCCATCAGAAACGCGCTTATCTGGTAATCGGGGATGCTTTGGTCGGTGACCCCCTTGACGAAATACGCGATCTCGTCCTCGTTAAGCTCGCGTCCCTGTTGCTTTTTGGTGATGATGTCGTACATTTTAAGCATTGAGGCAGCCTCCCTTCAGGATGCTTTTGCATCCGTCGCTTAGTCCGAAATTGCAAAGAATCGTCTCCGCAATGCAGTCAAACCCATGCCTGCCGCCGAAATACCGCGGCACACAGCTCTTGTGATATATAACTATCGGAACGTTTTCTCTCGTGTGGTCGGTGCCGGCGTATCCGGGGTCGCACCCGTGGTCCGCCGTAATTATCAGCAGGTCGTCGTCGCGCATCCTGCCCAAAAATTCGCCAAGCGTTTTGTCAAACGACGAAAGCGCGTCGGCATAGCCGCCAATATCGTTTCGGTGCCCGTACATCGAGTCGAAATCGACCAAATTCACGAAGCAAAGCCCGCAAAAATCGCGTTCCTGAAGCGAAAGCAAAGCTTCCTGACCCATCGCGTTGCCCTTGGTGGGGTGACTTTCGGTGACTCCGCGCGAGGCGAAAATATCGCTGATCTTGCCGACCGAAATAACCTCAAGCCCGTTGCCGCTCAAGCGGTCGAGCATTGTGACCCCGTGCGGCTCGAGCGAGTAATCGTGCCTGTTTCCCGTGCGGTAAAAGCTGCCGCTCTCGCCCAAAAAGGGCCTCGCGATGACTCTCCCCACGGCGTGCTCGCCTTTAAGCATCGCGCGTGCGTTTTTGCACATCTCGTAAAGCCTTTCGAGCGGAACGACGTTTTCGTGCGCCGCGATCTGGAACACGCTGTCGGCGGAGGTGTAAACGATGACGTTGCCGGTTCTCACATGCTCGTCACCGTAGTCCTTTATGACCTCGGTGCCCGAATAGGGCTTGTTGCAAAGCGCTTTTACTTCGTTTTCACGCTCGAATTGCTCGATAACCTCTTTCGGGAAGCCGTTCGGATAGGTGGGAAGCGGACGCTCGGAAATAAGCCCCGCGATCTCCCAATGACCGACCGTCGTGTCCTTGCCGTTGCTCCTTTCGGAGGCATAACCGTAAATGCCGATGGGATGCTCCACCCCGTGCTCGGTCAGCTCGGCGCGCTCGATGTTGAACAGCCCGAGTCTGCGAAGCTGCGGCAGAGATGGGGACGCAGTCATAACGCTTTTTAAGGTGTGCGCGCCCTCGTCACCGAACCTGCCCGCGTCGTCCGCGTGCCCGATCCCGAGACTGTCAAGCACCACCAAAAATACTCTTTTGAACATAACCTGCCCCTCCCGTATAATTATTCAGTGTTATTATAGCATATAATTTATCATATTTCAATATTTGTTTTGCGAGAGGAAAGCTTTTTGACAAAAAGCTCCCCTCTCGCGCTCTCCCCGAAAAAGAAGCTCAAAAATATAAATAAAAAGTGCCCCCAAGTTAAGTCAACCAACCTCAAGGGCACAAGAATTATTGATTTTAAAGGATTTTGGAGAGAGAGCACGAGAGAGAACCTTTTGCAAAAGGTTCTCTCTCGGAAAATGTTAAATATTAAAGAGAATAAGTCCCGAAGTAGACGCGCCTGATGAGGATGTAGTCGTATTGGTTGACCATTCCGTCGTAGTTCACGTCCGCGCGCGATAGCATTTTGTCTGTGAGCGTGAGCGTGCCGAAATAGTGGCGCTTCGCGTAGATGTAGTCGTACGGCTCGACGTAGCCGTTCCCGTCGACGTCCGCGACCTTATCAATAGAAGCTTCAAATCCGGGGTAGAGGTAGACGACGTCTTCAACGTCGGACTTGGCGACCTCAACCACGATCACGTGCTCTTCGATAGCGTCTTGCGTGCCGTTTTTGTTGTAGCAGTAGCCGAGGCAGAGCTCCCCGCCGTTTACGGTGACGTGCGTGACGACATAGTCGGTCGGACCGCTGGGTGCGGCGGTGAACTGTATGATAAGCGCGTGCTCGTCAAAGTAATTATCGGTTAATCCCTGCGCGAATTTGTTCAGCTCTTTGCTTTCCGCCATCTCGCCGATGACTGCTTCAAGCTGCTCGGCGCTTGTCACGAGCTGAGGGGTCATCCTGCGACCGTACACAACGTCGCTCCAGCCGTATTTGTCGTAAAACGCGTCTCCGAAGTAGGCGTCGAAAACAAACGGCTCGAATTCGATTCCGCCGCTGTATATTATCGTGGGAACAAAATCGGCGTCAATAATACTGGTAAAATCAGCCCTTTTGAGCGTTACGGCGATGACGTCAAGCTGTACTGCGTCGGGGGCTCCACCCGAAGGACGCACGCAGGTGTAATTGATTATCGGCTCGCCGATGCTGCCTATCTCGACGCTGTCGACGGTGTAAACGTGCGAGAGGGTAGGTGCAGACGCGTAGATTATCACGGTCACGTGTGTGTCGTAAAAGCTTTCGTCGCGTACAGGCTCGCAGTCGCACTCAAAATATTCGGGGATTAGTACCTTGCGGCAGCCGCATTCGCAGTCGGGCTCGCAGCTGCAGGGGAAGATCTTGTCGTATTCCTCCCACGATTCGATCAGGTAGGGAAAGCATCCCGTGCCGTAACGCGAATCGGTTACGCCAATCGATTCGAGATATTCGTAATCGAAGTAGGAGTAATACCCGTCGTGCACATTCGCTTCAAACCAAATTCCCTCGGCGCCGCTCGGGTCGGTCTCGGTCGGCACAAGCGCGCTCGCGTTCAACGCAGTGACGACCGTGAATATAATAAGAAACAATGCGGTGATTCTTTTCATAATTTTACCCTCCTTGAATTGCTTTCACTTGTTTATACGCACACAGCCTCAAAAACACTCGCGGCTTGGGTGGGATTTTTAGAAGGATTGTCCGAGAAAAACCTTTTTGAAAAAAGGTTTTTCTCGGGCTCTTTTCCCAAAACTCTTAAAATATAAATAAAAAGTGCCTCAAAGTCGCGTTAACCAAACTTATGGGCACAAGAATTATTGGTTTTAAAGGGACCCAAAACGTTTCACGCTTCGGGTCCCTTTACCCTTTCCCTACAAAACGTATAACATAACATCCTCGCGGGTAGAAGGGTTAATTTGTGCCCAACCTTTACCGCGGGCTTTAAAAAGGTGCGTTACGCACCCTTTCCCTACAAAATAAAAGACAAAACAAAAAGATCTGTTGTGAAACAGACCTTTTTTATAATTAAATTTCTATAAAAATCCGCGACATGCGCCTTATGCCCCAAAATTCTTGCGAATTTCGGGGACCCCGTGGATTTTTATACCTTAGAGCGTCGCGAGTGTCGAGCGCAAAGCGCGAGGCGCGAGATGCGAATGACCGACGCTCACAAAGAATCGACCGAAATGCTTGCATTTCGCGTCGGGAGCGCAAGCGACTTACATATCCTCAACAACGTCGAGAGCGTCTTTTCTCGAAAGGTTAAGACGGCCCTTTTCGTCGATCTCGGAAACGATGACCTTGATGGTGTCGCCGATGGAGACAACGTCCTCAACCTTCGCAACGCGCTTCTTGTCGAGCTGCGAGATGTGAACGAGACCCTCCTTGCCGGGGGCGATCTCAACGAAGGCGCCGAAGTTCATGATGCGGGTAACGGTGCCGTAGAAGATTTCGCCGGGCTCGGGATCCTTAGCGATAGCCTCGATGATCTTAAGCGCCTTGTACGCGTTGTCCTTGTTGACAGCCGCGATGAATACCGAACCGTCGTCCTCGATGTCGATCTTACTGTCGGTGTCCGCACAGATCTTCTGGATGACCTTACCGCCCGAGCCGATAACCTCGCGGATCTTTTCGGGGTCGATCTTGGTGCTGATCATCTTGGGAGCGTACTTCGAAACGTCGTCTCTCGGGGAAGCGATGCAGGGGGTGATGATCTCGTCGAGAATGTAGTTTCCGCCCGCGTGGGTGGTGGTGAGCGCCTGCTTGATGATCTCGGGGGTGAGACCGTCGATCTTAAGGTCCATCTGGATACTTGTGATACCCTTCTTGGTGCCCGCTACCTTGAAGTCCATGTCGCCGAAGAAGTCCTCAAGACCCTGAATGTCGATCATGGTGTCCCAGCTGTCGCCCTCGGTGATAAGACCGCAGGAAATACCTGCAACGGGAGCCTTGATGGGAACGCCCGCGTCCATAAGCGCAAGGGTGGAGCCGCAGACCGATGCCTGCGAGGTCGAGCCGTTCGAGGAAACTACCTCGGAAACGAGACGGATAGCGTAGGGGAACTCCTCAACAGAGGGGAGTACGGGAACGAGCGAGCGCTCTGCCAACGCGC
>JAFXDO010000071.1 GCA_017563195.1 Clostridia bacterium
ACATTCGTTTCTACAACAACGAACGTATTCAAACCAAAACAAAACTGACTCCGCTTGAAAAACGAAGTCAGTATGCTGCTTAATATTTAATATCTACCATAGGGGTGTTTTTGTGCTGTCCGTATAATTTGGGGCAGAACAGTCAGGTTAACGCAACTCAAAGGCTCTTTTTTATTATTGTATTAAAGGATTTTGGGGAAGAGCGCGAGAAACCCCTTTTGCAAAAGGGGTTTCTCGCAAATCTTTATCCTAAAAATCAAACAATCACAAAAGTCCCAAAATAGTGGCGTGCGACGAGGATGTAGTCGAACTGGTTGACGGTGCCATCCTTGTTAACGTCGGCTCTTGCAGACTCGTCCTCGGTGAGCAGTCGCGTTTCGAAGTAGTGGCGCTTTATGAGGATATAGTCGTACTGATTAATTTCGCCGTCGTTATTAACGTCGCCCAGAATTCCGTCGGGCTTTTCGGGCTCCTTGGTATCGAGCAGGCAGTCGCAATCGCTGCAGCGCAGCTCTTTGCTTCCGTCCTCAAGCTCGACCCAGTCGCCCTCGGTGTGCGATTCTACGGTGGAGTCGATGATACAGTCGCAGATCGAGCATTCCTTCCAATGCTTTTCGCCGTCACAGGTCCAAGCGTCCTTTTCGGTGTGCGGTGTTACGGCAACAGTTTCGCCGTATTCGATGATTTCGCCGCAGGAAATACACTTGATATCGCCCGAATATCCGTCGATCTGAGCCTTATGGTCGGGCTCGCAAGCGTTTATCGTCTCGGTTTCGCCGACGTGGGTATCGTTGAGCTCTCTGTACGGAATCGTTTCAAGCTCGGTCATACCGTCGGGCGACAGGAGCTGTCCGCAAGCCGAGCAGGTCGCGTATGCGTCCCAGCCTGCGTTCGTGCAATCAGATTCTGCCTCGGGCACCTGCGTGATGCTCGAATGCGAGCATTCGACGGTGACATCACACAACGCGAAGAAGCTGCCGTCCTCGGTGGTGATCTTGATCTTAACGCTGCCCTTCTTCAAGCCGATGACCTCGCCATATTCGTTTGCGTAGGCGATCTCGGGATCGGTCGAGAGGAAGTAGACCGCTTGATTGGTTGCGTTTTCGGGCTCGATGCTCCAATTAAGCTGCTTGGTCTCGCCCGTCTTCAATGAAAGCGTTTCGTCGGCGGTGATACCGGTTACCGATATCGGTGCTGTTACGAAGGTCGCAACCGACTTTTCACTCGCGTAAGCCGTATCGGTTTCCTTCATTCGCTGATAGAATCGGTATTCGGTTGCGGGAGCAAGGTTAGTAAATACGTTACTGTCGGTCCATTCCCCGCCCTCGATCATATATTCGGCTCCGCTTATCGCCTTGAGCACTATCGTATCTGCCGTCTTGCTTTCAAGCTCGGGCGCGGAGGGGGACGCGGCAGTAAGCTTAAGCGTCGTCACGGTCACGCCGACGGTAGCGTCGCTTTCGAGGGTAGTCTCGGTCGCGGCGGCACGTGCGTAAACCGTATAGACCGTGTTGGGCGCAAGACCCGTAAAGATATTTGCCGTCTGCCAAGTCAAGCCGTCGAGGCTGTATTCGACGCCGCTTACGAGCACGAGGGTGACAGAGGACGAGTCGACCTTGGATACGACGGGTGCGCTCGGGATATTTCCCTTTTTAAGGGTTATCACGGTCGACGACTCGAAGGAGCCGACGTAGCCCTCACCCGCAACAACGGTAAGGACGAGCGTTTTGCCGTTATCGGCAAGCGTTGCCGTGTAGCTGTCGTCTGTCGAAACGGTGACTCCGTCGACCGTCCAGCGGAAATTCGGCTTTACGTCGTTCGGGACAAGCTTACTTACGTCAGCCCTGAGCGTTTCGCCGACGAAGGCGTCGCCGACGATCGCAATACTGCCCGTAACGGTTATCGGCGTGCTGTCGGTTATCGCAAGCGTGAGCGAGCGCTTGACCTGACTGCCGTTTTGCTGCTCGAATACGAAAGATATGGTGTGCGAGCCGACCTCAAGCGATTTGAGGTAGTCGCTCTTAAGCGTTACGACGTCGTAATTTACCGTGTAGTCGACGTTGACGGTCAAGCCCTCGATACCGACGAAGCTGTCAGCCTCGGTGAGGATATCAACCGTCTTGTCGGAAGACGTGTACTTATCGAATTCGATAACGCTTTGCGAAAGCTCGGGGTTGATCGCCGCGTCGTCGGGCGAGACCGCGAGGCTGTCGTTATCGATATGAAGCAGGCAGACAGTTGCTTGGTCGTTGAGCGCGAGCGCGTCCTTGAAATCGGAGCGCACGGTGCAGGTGATCAGCTTATCGTCGGCACTTGTGAGTGCGTTAATATCGATAAGGTACTGCTTTGTCGCGGCGGGAGAGATCGCGTCGGTCCTCATATCGGCGATAAGCCTGCCCTCGGCATAGACCTCGAGCGTTGCGGCGGACGCCGTGTTGCCGTTGTTCGTTACCGAGAAGAGGATATAGTTTCTTTCGCCGATTATCTTCTGCTCTGCCGCGATCGACATATCCGCATACGCAAAATCGATCGCAATTTTATTGTTTTCGGTGTCGGAATCGACGACCCTGCTCATTCCGCGCAGAGGCAGGATCTCGACGAAATATCCCTCGGTCGAGATCTCGCTCGGGAGAAGCAGAGCAAGCGCGATCACGCCCGATTCGCCCGAGGTCAGACAGATTTCGGCATCGAAAGTAAATTCGAGATTGCCGTCGCTGTCGAGGAGGTTGACGGTCACGCCGTCGACAGCCTCGGTGCCGACGTTGCTTACCGTAAGCTCGATATCGAGGCTTGCGTTGGGGCGCGCGTCGGTGATGCTGTAATCGAGAGAATCAAGCTTGACGTCGCAACCGAAATCGAGGCTTGCAATTTCAAGGCTGCTGACGGTCTCAACGTTGTTTTCGTTTACCGTCGCGAGAGTACGGTTATAAACGACGAAGTAATCGCCGTTTGCGTTATATACCGCGTAGCTTGCGATATAGCCGTCGGTTTCGGTCATACGGACGGGCGAGGTCAAGGCGCCGGATACGCCGATATACATACCGAAGATATCGCTTCCCTCTGCTTCGATATTATCGGTAAAGAGCAGGAGCGAGCTTTCGTCGTCGATTTCGACGATTCGATAGTCGTACGAGCCGACGATGCTTTCGGGAAGCAGGCTTATCGGTTCGGAATCGGGGCTTTCGAGCATATAGAGTCGATTGCCGTTATACCAGGTAAGTGCGTCGCAGCCCGCAACGCGGCTAAGCTCAACCGAAGCAACAGAGCCGTTATCGAGCTGTACCGAGTCGCCGTTTTCGTCGCGGAGCACAAGCACCTTATCGTCGATAGTTTCGCCCGATCCGTCGGCGTCGACGATATACGCGAGGTATTCGATTCCGTCGAGCGTGAGCACTACGATATCCGAAACAGTGTTATTGCCGCTTATAAGCGTTTCGGGCTTTGTCCAGCCGACAACGTCGAGGTAGCTTACGGCAATGCTGTTTTCGTAAAGCGTATTGTCGATGCCGACAGAGTCGGATTCGAGCCACGCAACGGTGAGATATCCGTCGCTGACTCCGATTGTGGGGAGCTGCTCGCATATCGAGTTATCGGTGATGCGGACAGGCTCCGAGAAGGCGCCGTTTTCGTAAACGACAACGCTGAGCTCGACGTTGCCGACGAGTGCCTTGAGTGCTTCCGCGTCGGAAATATCGATCGACTGCATATCTGCGACACGCGAAACCATTTCGGTATAGACGATATAAATCGCGTTTCCGTCGGTGTAGACGTCGAACTCGCAGTCGAAGGTATCGTTATTATCGACGGGGGTCGGTGCCGACCAGATGCCGTCGTTACAGATCGAGTAATAAAGGGTCTGGTAGTTATCGAGGTGGCGGTCGGCGTTATCGTCGAGCCAAACCATCATCGTGGTGTCGCCGCACTGTACGATCTCGGGCGCGACCTCGCCGTAGATGCTTGTCTGCAGGTCGCCGTCGGTTCCCGAGAGCCAGTCGCTTCGGGTGTCGAGATAGGAGCGGTCGTTCTGCGTATATGAGCTCGGGTCGCTGAGCGCGCGTTGGAGCTCAGCCATCAATGCCTTTGCAGAGTCGGGCTCCCAGCGAAAGAATTCACCCGAGACGGCAGAATACTCGCCCTTCACCATGCCCCACAAAACAGACCAGCGCACGCCGAAATCACCGGTACCGACTATCTGCTTCCATTGGGTGACCGGAACCATTCCGATGGTGAAGCGGATCTTCAGAGTGCCGTAAAAGCCTGCCGTGCCTGCGCCCCAAAGCAGATAAACGCCACCCTCGAGGTCCATGATTGTCTCAAGCGTGATATCTGCCTGCTTGAGGCTGAAGCCTTCCTCGGGCTCGAAGCGCTCGATCTTAAGCTCAAGCTCGCCCGCGGCACCGATGCCGACCTTGACATAAAGTCCCACGATACCGTAAAAGGTTGCCTGTATCTGAGACTCGAACATTACCTCTACGCGCATCTTCACGTAGTTCGATTTGACGTAATATTCACCGTTGCCGAGATATTCGATCTCGAGATAGCCGCAGATCGAGACTTCTACTCCTTTATCATAGCTTTCGGTGCTTTTGATGGTCTTATCGATCTTCTTTACGATCTCCGACTTCGAAAGGCCCTTTAAAACAACGTCCTTCGGATCCATATTGATGCCTACGTAGATGCTTCTGCCCTCGGTATAAACCGAAAGATTGGGCGCACCGTTAACCGAGAAGGGCAACGCGAAATTGAAGGAGCCGAGCGAATCCATTTCAATGTTCATGCTTATGTCGGAAAGCTCGGTCAGAACCTGATTCTCGTCGATCTTTGCCAGCTTGACTACGTCGATATTGAGCGCCGCCGTCGCGATGCTGCCGTCGGATGCGTGCATACGTACAACGACGGTCTCGCCCTCCTCGAAGGCGCCTGAAGATACATTGAAGGTGGTCTCGGACGCGTCGGTTTTATTCGTTGCTATCAGGCGGTTGCCTTGATAAAGCTCGTATTTTACGATGGTGTACTTCGAGTACCCGCTTACGGTTATCGAGACGGTTTTGTTATCGGCAGCATTGATGGTGACGACCGAGGTCGCAACCGATTTGCCGTTAACGCGGACGCCCTGAACGAACGAGGGCTTGTCCGAAAGCTCGATAATGTCCATTATCTGTGTTGTCGTTGCAGAGAACGAGGTGTCGATAAAGTCGATGTGGTCGGAGCACTCGACGGTAAGCGTCACAGCGGTATCGGGCTTGACAAAGTAAGCCATACCGTCGTCGTTTGTCGCCTGCACCTTTCCGTTTAAGGTTACAACCGCACCGACAAGCGGGGTGTTGTGCTTATCGACAACCTTGATGATGTAAACGTTTGTGCCGTTGAAGCGTTCGTCGGAGATGGCATTGAAGGGTATCGCGGTATAGCCGTTCCACGTACCGTCGGTGATAACGTCATCCCAACCCGAAACGCTGCTGTAATAGTAGACGAATTTGCCGTCTGTCGAGCCGAAGGCGTTACTGCCGAGCACTGCGGGAGCGCCGCGGAAGTACACCTGCGTGAGGCTTGCACAGCCTGCAAACGCGTCAATTCCGATTTCGGTCACAGCACCGCCGACGGTTGCCTGAATAAGCGAATCACAGCCGTTGAAGGCATTCTTCCCTATTTTTGTAACGTTATCGGGAATCACGACGCTCGTAAGTCCGTCGCAGTCACAGAATGCGCCGTCGGAGATCTCGGTGACCGTCGCGGGAATGCTGAACGAATCAAGCGAATCGCAGTTCTTGAACGCATAATCGCCTATCGACTTCACGCCGTAGCCGTAATCGATATAGGTCAGATTTACGCAGTTTTCAAAGGAATATGCACCGATATGCGTGATCGCCGAATCGATATAGACGGTCTGCACCTTATCGGCATACGCCGCCCAGGGCGAGCTGCCGCTTGTGTAGTCGGGCATTTCCCCGCTTCCGCGAAGCACCAGCGTCCCGTCGGTATAAAGCGTCCAGCTTATATCCGAATTGCAGTCCCCGCGAGCGATAAGCTCGTGCTCGTAATAGATCACGTCGATCGTTAGATCGTACGCAGGCATCGTACCCGAAATTTCGGTGTAATTGGGAGTATAGCCCACTATTTCGGGAACTTCGACGCTGTATGCGGTGTTGTATTTTACAGTCTTGGTGACGGAAGAAAAAGCCGTTTCGCCTGTAGCGTAGAGATAATTCACCGTAAGGGTTAAGGTGAGATTTTCGGGAATCCATATTATTTCGGTCTTGTTCTTGTTGTAAAGAACACCGCTTACGCTGCAATAATTGGGGTTATTTTCGGAAACCTCAATCGATTTAAGAGCGGTTGTGCCGATAAATGCATCGGGGGTGATGCTCTCAACACCGTCGCCGATTACGATCGTTTCGATGTTATTGCAATTGTAAAACGCACCGTAATTAAGGTCTCCGCCGGTTACCGTAACGGTTTTTAACGACGTCGGGATGTAATAGGTCGACGAGGTTGTCGACGTCAAGCTCGAGCCGTAGTAATACTGCTTAGTGCTTACCCCGCCCGTATAGCTCGACGTACCGAAGATATAGCCAAGCGGATATTGATTCGTCTCGGTCGAAGCGGTACGCTTGCTTCCGACAAACGGGATCGTAAGAGACCTCAGGCTACCGCAACCGTAAAGGATCGATTCGCCTATGCTCGTAACACTTTTGGGAATTATTATCTCCTCAAGCGCATTGCAGCCGTAAAAGGCATTTTTGCCGATAGTTTTAAGGCTGTCGGGAAGATCAATTTCGGTGAGCGCTGTACATTCGTAGAACGTGTCAAATTTGATCTCTTCGATTCCGTTTGGTATTTCAATACTTGTCAAGGAAGTACAGTATTTAAATGCACCGTCGCCCAAGTACTCAAGATTTTCCGGAAGATGAATACTCGAAAGCTTTTCGCAGTTTTCGAATGCCTCATATCCGATTTGCTTTACGTTATCGGGAATTGTGATTTCTGTCAGCGAAGTGCAAGAAAGAAAAGCAATGGGATATATCAGTTCAAGAGTGTTAGGAAGCTTTACCTCCGTCAGGCTGATACAAGCTTGAAACGCAGAGTCATTTATAACGGTTACGCCCTCAGGAATTTCAATGCTTGTTATGCTGCTGCAGCCGGTAAAGGCTTCTATTCCGATGCTGTTAACGTATGGAGGTATGTTAAAATCCGTCAATGCCTCACAAAAATAAAAAGCGTAATCGGCGATTTCAACTATGCTATCGGGCAATGTTACAGACGACAGCTTGTAGCAATATGAAAAAGCGCCGGACGGTATTCTTGTGAAGCCGTCGGGAATAACGATGCTTTTTAATTCGGTACACTCACTGAATGCATTTGCTGCCATACACTTCGACTGAGCCTTGAATTCGAAGCTCGTTATATCGGTCGAAGTGATCGCGACAAGGATAACGTAGGGGTTAGATGAGTTTCCGAGATATCTTGCCGCGCCGTCGGTGTTATATTCGAGCGATTCACAGCCGTAAAACGCATTGGTTTTTATATCGGTTATACTGCTCGGAATCGAAATACTCGTAAGGCTTATACAATCTTCAAAGGCGCATGAACCGATTTCACGCAGCCCCTCCTCAAGCACCACCTCTTCAATGCTTGCCCATTCCGCAAAGGCGTTGTTTGCCAAAAGTCCGCCCGAATCGGTCACGGTAACCTTTTTCAGCGCGTAATCGGACGTGTTGTAACCGGCAATCACATAGGCAAGTGTACAATCCTCATCCTCGAGAGCTGTGCAACGTGACGCGCCGACGAAAGGAACCGTAAGGTCCTCAAGCGCGAAGCAATTAGAAAAAGTATAATATCCCATTGTTTCAACGCTTTTGGGGACGACGGCGCTTTTCAGAGAATAGCAACCGTAAAAAGCACTTTCCCCGATAGTCTTTACGCCTTCCGCAATTTCAAGCGTCTGAAGCGCGACACAGCCTATAAACGCACATTCTCCGATATCGGTCACGCTTCCGCCGATCGACACTTTCGCAAGCTTTCGGCATTCTTGGAAGCAACGCGCGCCTATACTCTTAATGCTTCCCGCAAGCGCTACGTTTGTCAATGCGCAATTGTAAAAAGCATAATCACCGAGATATTCAAGGCTTTCGGGCAGGTTTATGCTCTTTAATCCGGAGCAGTTATAAAACGCTGCTTCACCGATCTCGGTTATTCCGTTAGGAAGCGTAACGGTCGTAAGGCTATTACAGCTTGAGAAGGCTCTCTTGCGGATTTTTCCGCCGTTGACCGTCAAGGTCTTTAAGCTTTCGGGCAGATAGAAGGTCCCGCCGCGGTCATCGCATTCTATTCCGTACAGTCCGCTTCCGCTATTTGTTCCAAAGAAGAGTGCAAGATATTCAACGTACGGAACCGTCAACGATTGCAGCGCACTGCAGTTTGCAAATGCGGCAATGCCTACATAAACAACTGAATTCGGTACAGTCACGGTCGTAAGCTGATTACAGCCGTCGAAGGCATAGCCCATTACGATCTTCGTATTTGCAGGAACACTGAAGCTCGTAATAGTCCGGCTGTTCGGCTTCACCAGCACGTAGCATTTATTGGATTTACTCGACAAATAGCTTGCGTTGCCGTAAGTATAATACTTCAAGTTATCGCAGCCGTAAAACGCTTCTTCTCCAAGATATGTCAAATTATCGGAAACAGTGACGCTTTCAAGTGCTTCACATTCATAAAACGCCCAAAAATCAACGTATTTCACGCTATCGGGCATCGTAATGCTCGTTATATTGTAACAACCGAAAAATGCTTGCGATCCGATATATTCAAGCTTATCGGGAAAAACTATATCTCCTGCAATATTATAGCATGCATAAAAAGCACCGTCGCCGATATAAGTCAAAGCGTCGGTGAATATACCGGAATCCACTGTGCAGTTATAAAACGCACCTGCGCCGATATGCGATACGCTTTCGGGAAGCGTCAGGTCAGCAAGAGAGTAGCAGCCGTAGAATGCGTAATCGGAGATACCCTGAAGCGATTCGCTTAAGGTGATGCTTTTAAGATCGGTCTTTTCGTAAAAAGCAGTCGGACCTATAACGCGGGTGTTGGGGTGAACCGTGAACGAGGTCAGCTTATACGAATAGTTATTGCCGTTAGGTGCGACCGAATACATCAAAACGTAGGGGTTGCTCGGGTTACCCAAATACTTGCCGTGAAAATTTCCGTCGTAATAGTAGGTATAGGTCAGATTACAGCCCAAAAACGCCTCTTCTCCAACCAAAGTAAGGCTATCGGGAAGCGAGACAGAGCTCAAATTGGTACAGTTATGAAACGCCTGCAAGCCTATTTCCTCGACGCCCTCGGGAAGAGACGCACTTTTAAGCGCGCTTGCGTATTCAAAGGCAAAAGAGCCGACGGTCTTAACCGTTTCGGGAATAGTTACACTTGTAAGGCTTCCACAACTGCTAAACGCAGAATTGCCAATATTGGTAACTCCGGAGCCTATCGTCACCTTTGTAATCCGGTTGCCCCAAGGAGCAGGGTTATCTGTATCATTATAATCCCCCATTTTGCCGTTACCGGAGATGACGAGCTCGGTGCCGTAGAGCGCCCAAGTGCATTCTCCCGTGACACCTGTTTGGTCGGGGGTCAGATCGGCATAGTCAAGTGCGGGGTCGGAATTATCATGATCGACGATAAGATCGTCAACGACTTCAACCTGCACAGGGTCGATCAAGCCTACCTCGCCCGACGAGGTAGGAAGCTCGGGCGAAGGAATCCATTCGCCTATTTCGGCTGCGATCGCCTGAACGGGGATGCTCACGGCGAGCATCAGCACCGTCAAAATCAGAGCAAAAATACGCTTCAGCATTGTTCGTTCTCCTTTTATCTGTCACATTATTTACAAAGTATATAATAATATGTAACAATTATATCACGGATAGCGCGATAAAGCAATACCGCAGTAAAGCGTTTTGGCAAATTTAAAGAGGGATTTTTGCAAATCCCCCTTGATTTATCGGATTATTTCGTAGACGAGCGGAAGAGAAGGCGGCTGTTCTTCGGTGAAGGAAAGCGATTGCAGCCAGCGGGCGTGAGAATGCGAGTGGTCGGGGACGGACGAGGATCTGAAGATCGCCAGCGGGTCGCCCTTTTCGACGCGATCACCGACACGCTTCAGCTGTATCACGCCTGCGGTCGGGTCGATGTGATCGTCCTTCGACTGTCTGCCCGCGCCGAGCATCATTGCCGAAATTCCCATTCCCTCGGCGTCGGCGGACGCGATAAAGCCGTCTGCCGGCGAGAGAAGCGTGGTTTGATATTTTGCGCCCGAGAAGGCGTCGAGGTCGTCGAAAACGCTTACATCGCCGCCCTGAAGCGAGATCCACTCGAGGAATTTCTTATAGGCGTTGCCGTTGGAAACCGTTTCCTCAACGAGCGATCTTGCTTCACTCACGCTCATCGATTTGGAAAGCGCGACCATTTCGCTCGCGAGCGTGACGCAGACCTCGTAAAGACCGCTGTCGCGCTTTTCGCCCTTAAGGAGCGAGACCGCCTCAGCCACCTCCAAGCTGTTGCCGATACAGTAGCCGAGCGGATAATCCATATTCGTTATCACGGCGGAGACGCGTCTGCCATTGAGTCTGCCGACCGAAACCATCCTGTTTGCAAGCTCTTTCGCATCTTCGAGCGTTTTCATAAACGCGCCCGAGCCTATCTTGACGTCGAGCACGATCGACTTGGCGCCGCCCGCGAGCTTCTTGCTCATAATGCTTGAAACGATCAGCGGGATGCTCGAAACCGTCGCCGTAACGTCGCGGAGGGCGTACATTTTCTTATCGGCGGGTGCGATATTTGCGCCTGCGCCGCAGACCGAAAGTCCGCAGAGAGACGCTATTTTCATAAATTCCTCGGGAGCGTGGTCGATCCTGCAGCCGGGAATCGACTCGAGCTTATCGAGCGTGCCCCCGGTATGCCCCAAGCCCCTGCCCGAGAGCTTACAGACGGTACAGCCGAGCGACGCGACTATCGGCGCGATGACCAAGGTCGTCTTATCGCCGACGCCGCCTGTCGAATGCTTATCGACCGAGCCGTCACCGAAGCGCGACAGGTCGAGCATATCGCCCGAGCTTGCCATTTTTTCGGTGAGGATCGCGGTCTCCTCATCGGTCATACCGTTGATGCAGATCGCCATCAGCAGCGCGCTCATATGGTAGTCGGCAATATCGCCTGCAGTATAGCCGCGCACGAAAAAGTCGATCTCCTGCTGTGTCAGCGCAAGACCGCGGCGTTTTTTATCGATTATATCGTAGATTCTCATATTCAGCCCCTGAAAGGTATTGGAATAAGGTCGCACAGGTCGTACTCGACGACGTTATCGCCGTCGCAAAGCAGCACCCTGAAATCGTCGTCGCAAAGCTCGCTCATAACCTGCAGGCAGACGCCGCAGGGTATGCAGGGCTTCGAGTAGTCGCCCTCCCTGCCGCCGACGATCGCGATCCTTGCAAACTCGCGTTTTCCCTCGCTGACCGCCTTGACAAAGGCGCATCTTTCGGCGCAGATAGTTGCCGAATAGGAGGAGTTTTCGACGTTACAGCCGCAAAACAGGTTGCCGTCGGCATCGAGCAGTGCTGCGCCGACCTTGAAGCCCGAATAGGGCGAGTAGGCGTTTTCCGCCGCATTTTTGGCGTGCGCTATCAATTCAAGGTTAGTCATATTCCCATTTCCTTTGCTATTTTTACTATCCTGCTGGTGCCGAGCCTATCGGCGCCGAGCCTTATGAATTCCTCGGCGTCTGCGATCGACGAAATGCCGCCCGCCGCCTTGATCTTCAAGCCGTTTTCGACGTTTTCGGCAAACAGCTTGACATCCTCAAACGTAGCTCCCGATTTCGAAAAGCCGGTGCTTGTTTTGATATAGTCGGCGCCCGATTCCGAAACGAGCCTGCACATCACCCTTTTCTCGTCGTCGGAAAGCAGGCAGGTTTCAATAATGACCTTTAAAATCTTACCCTTGCAGGCGTTTCTGACCGCACGCATATCGTTCAAAACGTAATCGTAATTGCCCTCGCGCAGTGCGCCGATATTGATGACCATATCGATTTCGTCGGCGCCGTTTGCGACCGCCTCCTTTGCTTCAAAAGCCTTGCTATCACTTGTGGTATTGCCGTTCGGGAAGCCGATGACGGTGCAGACCTTCACCTCGCCCTTAAGGTGCTCCGCCGCCAAGCGGACGTAGCAGGGAGGAACGCATACCGAGGCGGTTTTATATTTCAGTGCGTCGTCGCAGAGCGATATTATCTCATCGCTCGTCGCTGTCTGAAGCAGAAGCGTATGGTCGCATTTATTTAAAATTTCGTTTATATTCATATTACACCTTTTTTATTTTATTATATCATACTCACCCCCACCTTTTCAAGTTTTTTTTAAGCCCGCGGGCGGGTAACCCGCCTTTTAAAAGCCCGCGGTAAAGGTGCCGAGTCAGTAAAACCCTCGACCCGCGTGGAACAGAGGTAAACAATAACAGAAAGGAATCCGCGAGGAGACGTAAACAAGCGCGTTAACCAAGTCTGTAGAACCTTGTAGAGGTCAACAAGCTTCTGTAAGGTTTCGCGGGGAGAAGTTAACAAATTTGTTGCATGGACCATCGCGACTGTAAAAAAAGAGAAATGGCTGTCGCCTGAGGGCAACAGCCATTGTAATTATACAAAACTTATTAAGCTAAGATGATTACGCGTTTCTCTTTTTTGCGAAGCAGTCGCTGCAGTAAACAGGTCTGTCATCAGAGGGCTGGAAAGGAATCTTAGCTTCGCAGCCGCATTCAGCGCAAACAGCGGTGAACATTTCTCTGGGAGCTCTGGTAGCCTGCTTTCTTGCATCTCTGCAAGCCTTGCAGCGCTGGGGTTCGTTCTGGAAGCCGCGTTCAGCGTAGAATTCCTGTTCGCCGGCGGTGAAAACGAATTCGTTGCCGCAGTCCTTGCAGGTGAGAGTCTTGTCTTCGTACATTTGGTGGTTCTCCTCTTGTGGTGAATTTTTATTTGCCCCTTTTGGGGTATTTTACTTGGGTTCTTCAGCAATATCACGGGCATCGCCTACTATTTGCCTGAGCTTGCTCCTTATCCGAAATACGGCGTTGGATATGCTTTTTACGCTTTTTCCGGTTACGAACGCGATCGATTCGTAGGGAATGTCGGACAAATACATATCAAACACTGTTTTCTCATAGGGCGAGAGTGACAGATAGACCTTATCGTACAGCTGACCTGCACGGACTCTGTCGAGCAGGACCTCCTCCGCCGAGGGCGAGGTCTCCTCCTCAAGGCATTCGGATACCGAAATGGTGTTCGAGGTCTGAGTAGCGTATTTTCTGACGCCGCTGATAATGCTGTTCCTTACACAAAGCGAAGCATACGTCGCAAATGAAGAGGACGTTCCGTCATAGCTTCTTACAGCCTTCAGCAGACCGATCAAGCCCTCCTGAAACAAATCGTCGTAGTTCGAGGGGTTTGCATCGATCCTTTTGATATGATATTGAAGTACACGCTTATAGCTTTCCGCCAGAAGCTCAAATGCATATTCGTCCCCGCTTTTGGCAGAGGCGATAAGCTCTTCCTCATTGGCTTTGTTTACTCGTTCGGACACGCTTTTTTGCACTATTTACTCCTGTCAGATCTTCGCTGATCCTTAAGCGGAAATCTGCGGAAATCTATTGTATTAATTTATTATACACATTTCATTGTATTTGTCAAGAATATTTCGCCATCAGCGACAAATTTCAGCCATTTGCACAAATTATCCGTTGATTTTTTCTACAATAGCGCGCAAACGGCGTCTAAGTTCGGGCATTTTGCCGAAAATATCCTTTGCGAGTGCGATCTGCGCTCTTGTGCGGATACGGTTATGGTACTTCTTTTTGCACTTGAAATAGACGTCGCCGTCGAGGTAATCCTTCAAAAAGCGCGCCGCAAGCTCGAGCGTTATTGCCAAAACGCCGTCGGGAAGCGTTTCGATTTCCTCATCGGTGACCTTTCCGTAGATGCAGGGGACGAAGCCCTCGGCAAACGCGGAATAGTAATCGAGGTCGAGATAGATCCGGTTCAGGTCCTCGTTATCCTCGCCGCCGGGGTTTGCGGCAAAGCGCACGGCGTCACCGAAGTCGTAGGCGACGAGTCCCGGCATAACCGTATCGAGGTCGATGACGGCGAGATGCTCGCCCGTGCGGGAATCGAACATAACGTTATTGCATTTCGTATCGTTATGCACCACCCTGAAGGGGAGCACGCCCTTTTCCGAAAGCTCGCAAAGCACCGTCGCCTCCTTTTCCATCGAAAGGAGATACTCGTACTCCTCCCTCACCGAGTCGAGCCTGCCCGCCACGTCTGCCTCTGCGGAGGCGACAAGGTCGGCATAGCGCTTTTTGGTGTTATGGAAGTCGGGAATGGTTTCGTAAAGGGACTCTGCGGGAAAGTCTGAAAGGTGGTTCTGGAACTCACCGAAGGCAACGCCTGCCGCGCGAAGGTGCGGAATATCCGCAGAATCGACGCTTATCGCGTCGTATACGCAGGAAAGCGCCCTCCAGTAATCGCCGTTTTCGGTGATATGGAAATAGCTTCCGTCGGACTTGCGGTAGTACCTCAGCACGTGGCGGCGAACGTCGGAGACCCCCGATTCGCGGAGCTTATTTTCGACGTGGTCGGTCACCTTGCAGACGTTTTCGGCAACACGCTCGGGCGACGAGAAAACGCGGTGGTTGACGCGCTGGAATATGTATTCCCTCTCGTGGCCCTCGTGCATCGTCAGTGCGACGAAGGTGTCGTTGATATTGCCGGTGCTGACGCAGGTTATCCTTTTAAGCTCACCCTTGAGGTTGAAATCCTTGATTATTTGATTGAAAAGCGGGAACAGCTCGTAATTACTCAAAGCGGTCACTCTTCCTTATTATTATATTAGGAATGCTTATGCGGGATCGATGAAGTAATGCGGGTCTTCTCTGTATTTTTCGTCCGCCCGAAGCCATACGGCCTTAGCGTCGAGGAGGTGGCATTCTGCCGAAAGGACGAAGCCCTTACGGTATTCGTCGGCGTTTAAAAGCGAGGTGACGCGGTAGTAGCACTGTGCCACGCCCTTAAAGCCGTGCGCGCGGCAGACGGCTTGATACTCGCGTCCGTCGGCGTCCTTTATATTGTAGGTGCAGTCGTCGCCGAAGAGGTAATCGGGCTCGCTCAGCTCCTCAACCGCGTGCATCGAGGTGTTGCAGTTGGTGCCGCAGCCGATGAAGAGTATTTTTCCGCCAAGCTCCTTGACCCTTGCAAACGGCGAGTTTTTGCCGCAGGGGGTCACGTCGTCCTTATGGCCCTGCGTGATATACTCCGCGTGCCTGCCCAATGCGGCGCAGGAATGGGTCGGGCAGATGCTGCGCACGACGCCCTTCACCTGCGTACGGAAGTACTCGGGCAGGTAGCCGACGTTCGACGCCGTTTCGTAATAGTCGAAATTCGGCTTGCTCGGGTTACAGTTCATATAGCTGAGCGTCGGGAATACGAGCGTGCCCTCCTCGCCGACGGCGTTACGCAGTGCCTCTATCGCTTCTCCCGCGCTTATTCCGCCGAGCGAGCGGAGCGACGAATGGATAAGCAATATATCGCCCTTTTTCACGCCGAGCGCCTTAAGGTCCTCGGTCATTTTCATTGTATTGCTCATTATTTTTCCTCGGTTTTGAATACCCTTACCTGCTTTTTGCCGACGGTGATGCTTCCGCTGACGCGCGCATCGGTCATCAGCTCATACGACTCGGGTATATTGATATGATATGCGTTATTCGACATATTTGCTATAGTTACGAGCCTTTGCCTGTCCTTTTTACGAATTACGCGCAGGACGCCCTCGGTCAGCACGCCGCATTCAAGCTCGTCGGCGCCGAAGAGCGGCTCGTTTTTGCGGATATTGTTGATTTTCTTGAAGAAATCGGAAAAACCGTCTTCAAATCCGCTTTCGGGGAACGGGCGGCGATTGAACGGGTCGTGATAGCCCTCAAGCGCGATTTCGTCGCCGTAATAGATGCAGGGCACGCCGGGCAGCGTCGCGAGCAGGAGGTAGGCGCTTTTCAGCAGCTCCTTGGTCGCGTCAAGCTTTTCCTTGCTCAGCCGCTTGACGGCAAGCACCGCATTTTCCTCGCCCATATCGGGCTCGTCCCCGAGCACCGTCGTGATACGCTCGGTATCGTGCGAGCCGAGGAAGTTCATAAGGCTTGCAAGCTTATGAGGGGGATAGTTACGGTAAAGCGTATTGACGGTATCGGCAAGAAAATCGGCGTTTCCGTATTTCACAAAGTCGATTATCGCGTTTCTGAAGGGGTAATTGGTGACAGAGTCGAGCTGTCTGCCCCTGAAATAGCGTTTTCTTTCGCCGTATGCGATCTTATTCGACGCATCCTCCCAAACCTCGCCGATAACGACGGCATCGGGCTTTATCGCCTTGACAGACGCCGTGATGGCATCGAGGAAATCGCTTTCAAGCTCGTCGGCAACGTCGAGTCGGAAGCCGTCGACCCCCATATTCATATACTTGGGTATGACCTGCTTGGTGACGAAATCGACGTACTCCTCGCATCTTACCGTGCGGGGGAGGTTGGTTATACCCCACCAGCATTCGTAGGTTTTGGGGTATTCGTTAAAGCTGAACCATTTATAGTAGGGTGAATCCTTGCTGACGCAGGCGCCGTTGCCGTACTTATGGTAGGCATCGAAATAGACGCTGTCGTTACCGACGTGGTTGAACACCCCGTCGAGGATGACCCTCATTCCCCTTTCGTGCGCCCTTTCGACAAGCGTTTTAAGCGCGTCGTCGCCGCCGAACGACCTATCGACCTTCAAAAAGTCGGCTGTGTCGTACTTATGGTTGGAGAACGCCTCGAAGATGGGGTTCAGATAGATGATATTGATGCCGAGCGACTCGAGGTAATCGAGCCTTTCGACGATCCCGTATAGGCTTCCGCCGAAGTGGGTATTATTCGGGAAGGCGTCGCCGCGCACGGTCGGAAATTCGGGGATGCCGTTTTCCTAATCGTCGTTATAGGGGGTGTTTTCGTGTCTTTCCACATTTCCGCCGCGGGCGAATCGGTCGGGGAATATCTGATACATATTCCCGCCGCGCATCCATTCGGGAGGGGCATATTTTTCGTCGTAGACGAGGAGCTGCGCCTCGTTAACAAATCGGGTTTCGGCGTAGCAGCGTCCGCTTTCATCGAACGCGGTATAGTATCTGGTGCCGTTTGATATGAATTCAAAGTGGCAGAAATAGAGCCCGTCGGCGTTTTCGAGCGTCGAGGTATCTATTTCATAGGCGCAGGAAAAAGAGGAAGCCTGCCTTTCGGCATTCACTTCCCTTTCAAGCAGGACGCGCTCGTCGTTGCCCATATAAAAATATGCTCGCTCACAGACTTCGGCATCGAAGCGCAGCTCTGCCCTTATGAGGCTCCCCCTCGGGAAGGTATGCTTACCCGAGGGAGAGCTTTTTGAGGTCAATCTGAAAAACAGGTTCATTTCTTACCGACGTGAACGGGATTGATATGCCAGATATTTTCGGCATACTCCTTGATCGAGCGGTCTGCCGCGAAGAAGCCCGCGCCGCCGATATTGATAACAGCCTTTCTGTTCCAGACGGTTCTGTCCTTATAATCCTCGAACATTCTTCTGCGCGCCTCGGTATAGAAGTCGAAGTCGGCAAGGCACATGAACGGGTCGGACACGCCGAAGGAGTAAAGGAGGTAGTTCGCGATATCCGAGAAGCTTCTGCCGTTAAAGCCGCGCTGGAGGCTGTCGACAGCCGCCTTGAGCTCGGGGTTACGGTTATAGTAGTAGGAGGACGCATATCCCCTTCTCCAGAGCTCCTCGACCTCGGGTGCGGTATGGCCGAAGATATAGATATTATCTCTGCCGACCTGCTCGGTCATCTCGACGTTTGCGCCGTCGAGGGTACCGATGGTGAGTGCGCCGTTGATCATAAACTTCATATTGCCGGTGCCGGACGCCTCCTTACCTGCGAGCGAGATCTGTTCGCTTATCTCAGCCGCGGGCATAAGACGCTCTGCAAGCGTTACGCAATAGTTTTCGAGGAACACCACGCGAAGCTTTTCCCTGATCTTGGGATTCTTTTCGATATCAGCCGCGATATAGCAGATGAGGCGGATGATATCCTTCGCGGTGTAGTAGCCCGGTGCCGCCTTAGCCGCAAAGATAAAGGTTGCGGGGGTGATGTCGGCGTCGGGATTTTCCTTCAATTTATTATACAGCATAATAACGTTCAGCGCGTTAAGGAGCTGACGCTTATACTCGTGCAGGCGCTTTGCCTGTACGTCGAACACGGTGTCGGGGTCGACGGTTATACCCTTGGTCTGCTTGATATAGTTCGCAAAGTCGACCTTATTTGCCCTCTTGATCTCGTCAAGGCGGGCGTGAACGCTTGCGTCGTCGGCATACGCCTTGAAGTCGGCAAGCTTGCTTGCATCCGCACGGTAGCCGTCGCCGATGGTTTCGTCAAGCAGGCTTGCGAGTCTCGGGTTGGAGTAGCAGAGCCATTTTCTGTGCGCGATACCGTTGGTAACGTTGGTGAAGCGTTCGGGGTACATATCGTTATAGTCCTCGAACACGGTTTCCTTAAGGATATCCGAATGCAGCTTCGAAACGCCGTTGACGGTATGCGAGCCGATGACCGAAAGGTTCGCCATCTTGACCGAGCCCTTATGGAGGATCGACATACGCGAGATCTTATCCCAGTCGCCCATATACGCGTTCCATGCGTCTGCGCAGAAGCGGCGGTTGATTTCCTTGATGATAGCGTGGATTCTGGGGAGCTTAAGCGCGAAGAGATTCTCGTTCCAGCACTCGAGCGCCTCGGGGAGGACGGTGTGGTTGGTGTAGGAAACGGTTCTCGTCACGATATCCCAAGCCTTCTCCCAGGAAACGTGGTGGTCGTCGATAAGTATTCTCATAAGCTCGGGGATACAGAGCGCGGGGTGGGTATCGTTGATATGGATAGCCACCTTATCGGGAAGGTTATCGAGCGACTTGAATCTGAACAGGTGGCGCCAGACGATATTCTGGAGCGACGCAGACACGAGGAAGTACTGCTGAGTAAGTCTCAAAAGCTTACCCTCGTGGTGGTTATCGGCGGGATAGAGCACCTTACTGATGGTTTCCGCCATGGTATTTTCTTGAACCGCCTGAAGGTATCTGCCCTGCGAGAACGCCTCCATATTGAAGTTATTGATATCTCTTGCCTTCCAGAGTCTCAAGGTATTGACAGCCTTGCCGACGCCGCCCGAGATAAGCATATCGTAGGGCACTGCCTCGACCTCGTCGTAATCCTCGTAGATTATTTCGCAGTGGTTGTCCTTCCATTCCTCTCTGACCTTACCGCCGAAGCGAACGGTGACCGCTCTGTCGTGGCGGGGGATGAGCCAGTTTTCTCCGTCGGGAAGCCAGATATCGGGAAGCTCGAGCTGCTCGCCGTCGACGAGGCGCTGCTTGAAGAGTCCGTATTCGTAAAGGATGCAGTAGCCGCGAGCGGGATAGTCCTGACTTGCGAGCGCGTCCATAAAGCAGCTTGCGAGTCTGCCGAGACCGCCGTTGCCCAAGCCGGGGTCGGTCTCACATTCATAGATATCCTCGAGCTTGAAGCCCATTTTCTTAAGAACCTTTCTGTATTCCTCCTCGAGACCGAGGTTGCAGAGGTTCATCTTGAGCGATCTGCCGATAAGGAATTCCATGCACATATAGTACACCTGCTTGGCTTCCTTCTTTACGACCGCAGACTCAAATTCCTTGCTTCTTGTAGCAAGGATATCGCGGACCGAGAGAATGGTCGCGTTATAGATCTGCTGAAGGTTAGCGTCCTGCTCCTCGATGCCGAAATAACGCGAAAGCTTCTGGTTGAGCGATTCTCTGATCTCGCCTTGTGTCATTTTGTTTGCCATTTAATCGGTTTCCTTTTGTTAGTTAGAGTTGGTTATATAATTCTATATAGGAAAGCGCACTCTGCTTCCAAGAGAAGTCGACACGCATTACCTTTTTACGCAGCTTTTCAAAGCCCTCTCGGTCGCTGTTGAAGTAAGCGCAGGCACGCTTGACCGAGTTGAGCATTTCGTACGCGCTGTAAGCGGCGAAGGTGAAGCCGTTACCGCCGTTTTCACAGCCGACATCCTTGATCGAGTCGTAAAGACCGCCGGTTTCGTGGATGACCGGAACAGCGCCGTAGCGCGAGCAGATCATCTGCGCAAGACCGCAGGGCTCGCTCTTCGACGGCATAAGGAAGACGTCGGCAGCCGAATAGATCTGCTTCGACAGGTCGCGGTTATAGGTAATAAGCGCGCGGCACTTATCGGGATATCTTTCGGCAAGACGCTCGAAGTAATATTCATAGCTCTTATCGCCCATACCGAGCACGACGAGCTGGATATCGTCCTTCAATATATCGTCGCCCGCGAGCATAACGAGGTCGAGGCCCTTATGGCTTACGAGTCGGCTGATGACCGCAACGAGCGGAACGTCCCTTTCGGGCAGTCCGAGCATTCTCTGCAGTCCCGACTTACATATTGCCTTGCCCGCCATATTACGGGTCGAGTAGTTGGCAAAGATTTCCTTATCCCTGCCGGGGTTATAGTAGTCTCTGTCGATACCGTTCAGAATGCCCGAGAGCTTGAACGAGAACAGGTTCAGCACGGGATCGAGTCCGTGCGAGAACTTGGGAGACAGTATCTCCTTGGCATAGGTCGGGCTGACGGTGCTGACCCTGTCGGCGCAGACGATCGCGCCCTTCAAGAGGTTGATGCAGCCGTCGTATTCGACGATTTCCCTATCCGACGGCATAAGCCCGAAGACGTCGCCGAGGATGGCGAAGTCGTAAATACCCTGATACTGGATATTATGAATCGTGAAGACCGCCTTGATATTCGCGTATCTTTCGTCGAGCTTGGCATAGCACTGCTTGAGATATATAACGCTCAGCGCGGCGTGCCAGTCGTGTGCGTGGAGCACGTCGGGGAAAAAGTCTATATCGGGGATTATCTCAAGCGCGGCGCGGCAGAAGAACGCGAATCTTTCGCCGTCGTCAAACTCTCCGTAAAGGCTTGCGCGCTTGAAGTAGAATTCGTTGTCGAGGAAATAGAAGGTAACGCCCTTGTGGACGTACTTGAAGATCCCGCAGTACTGGCTTCTCCACGACAGGTTGATATACTTCGAGCCGAGGAATTCAAACTTCTTGCGGAATTTGTCGGAAACGTGCTGATAAAGAGGCATTATGACGCGGACGTCGTTGCCCTCCTGCTCGTTTAATGCGGCGGGAAGCGAGCCGATAACGTCTCCGAGCCCACCCGAAGCGGCGAACGGAAGTGCCTCCCCTGCGATGTAAAGTATTTTCATTTCAGTTTTCCTTTTTTTGTAATTTTTTGCGAGAGAGAGCTTTTTGGAATCACCCCAAAAACGACAAGCGTTTTCGGGGACCCCGCAGGCCCTCTCTCGCGCTCTCTTCCAAAAACCTTTAAATCAAAAATTAATACAATAAAAATCTCATATTTTTCAAGGACATGCGCCTTGAAAAATATACCTTACGGGTATCAAAACACAAATACAATAGGAATCTCATAAAAATCCGCGACATGCGCGTGGATTTTTATACCTACCGAAAAGCTTGTAGGAGGAAGGGGATATTCCCCAAAGGGGACCCCTTTACCCCTTCCCTACGGTTCAAAACGGGTATCAAAACGCAAATACAATAAAAATCTCATATTTTTCAAGGACATGCGCCTTGAAAAATATACCTTAGAGCGTCGCGAGTGTCGAGCACATCGTGCGAGGCGCGAGATGCGAATGACCGACGCTCACAAAGAATCGACCGAAATGCTTGCATTTCGTGTCGAGAGCGTTAGCGACTAGGGGGTCCCCGAAAATGCTTGCATTTTTGGGGCTACTTGGGGGTCCCCGAAACGAGCGCCGCGCAAGCAAGCGAGTTTTGGGGCTACTTGGGGGTCCCCGAAAATGCTTGCATTTTTGGGGTTATTTACACGTTGCTCCCCTTATCGATAAAGAAGGGTCTTGTTTCGTGGCCCGAAAGCACGCGGCCGTCGCGGATGACGACGTTCTTATCGGTGATAACGCAGTTGAGGTATACGTTTTCGCCGGTGAGGGTATCCTGCATAATGATGCTGTTCTTGATATGCGTATTCTTGCCGACCTTTACGCCGCGGAAGAGGATCGAATTTCGACCGTGCCCTCGATGATACAGCCGTCCGCGATAAGCGAGTTACGGACGATCGCGCCGTTATTGTAAGAGGTCGGTGCCGAGTTACGGACCTTCGTGAACACGGGGCGGGTACGCTCGCCGAACAGCGAGTTACGGATTTCGGGATCGAGCAGGTCCATGCTCGTACGGAAGTAATCGCCGAGCGAGCGGATCGTCGCGAAGTAGCTGTCGAACTTATAGGTACGGATATCGTGCTTCTTGCAGTTACGGACGAGGATATCCTTGGTGAAGCTGGTGTATCCGTGTGCGACCGCGTCGGAGATGACCTCCTCAAGATACTTTCTTCCGATAACCATTATGCGGACGTAAACGTCCTCGAAGCCGTTCTTAAGGTCGGAATAGTCGCCAACCTCGTAGACCTTGCCGTTATCGTCGGAGTGAACGACGGTGACGGCGGCGGTGGTATCCTGCGAGACGTAGCTGCTCTTGACGCCCAGAGTTATATCCGCGCCGGTTTCGATATGCTGCTCGACCATCTTCGAAAGATCGAGATTGCATACTGTATCGCAGTCGGAAAGGACGACGACGTCCTCCTTACAGTCGGCGATAAAGTCGCGGATGCTTATAAGCGCCTCAAGGCGGGTATTATAAAGGTAGTTAGCCGAGTTTGCGAACGCCGTGATATAGGGCGGGAGTATCTTGATACCGCCGTGACGGCGTGCGAGGTCCCAGTCCTTACCCGAGCCGATATGGTCCATAAGCGACTGGTAGTTATAGTGAGTGACAAGACCGACGTGGTTTATGCCGGAGTTGACCATATTGGAAAGCGCGAAGTCTATAAGGCGGTAACGGCAGCCGAAGGGCACCGATGCCATCGTACGCTGCTTAGTGAGCTCGTAAACGCTTTTTTCGTTGATGCTCGAAAAGATTATTCCTACTGCGTTCATATCACTTTACCTCCTTATTTACGATTTCCGCCAATTTTTCCTTACCGCAGATGATGCCGTCGGGAATTTCTGCTCCGCTCGGGATATTGAGTCCGCCGCCGACGAGGGTAATGCCCTCGGAGACGCCCATCGCCTTACCGACCGTTGCACCCTTACCGACGACCGTATCGCTATCGATTATCGAGTAATCGACGACCGAGTCCGCCTTAAGCGTTACGTTACCGAGTATCACGCTATCGCGAACAACGGCGCCTCTTTCGACGACAACGCCCGCCGAAAGCACCGAATTGATTACCGTGCCGTAAATTTCACAGCCCTCGGTGATGACCGAGTTATTAATAACCGCGCCCTGACCGACGAAGTGAGGAGGAAGCGCGTCGTTACGCGAAAGGATCCTCCAAGCCTTATCCTTCAAGGGGAGCTCGGGTCTGTCGCCGAGGAGGTCCATATTCGCCTCCCACAGGCTATCGATGGTTCCGACGTCCTTCCAATAGCCCGAGAACTCGAACGCATAAAGTCTTTCACCCGCCTTGAGCATCGCGGGGATTATATTCTTACCGAAGTCCTTCTGGCTGTTTTCGTCAGCCTCGTCAGCCTCAAGATAGCTTACGAGCTTATCCTTACTGAACACGTAAACGCCCATCGACGCCTTGGTGCTCTTGGGGTTCTTGGGCTTTTCCTCGAACTCGGTGATACGGAGCTCGTCATCGGTGGTCATAATACCGAATCGGCTCGCCTCGGAAAGCGGAACGTCGAACACCGCGATGGTGCAGTCGGCGTTATTCTTCTTATGCGCCTCGATCATTTCGGCATAGTCCATCTTATAAATATGGTCGCCCGAAAGGATCACCACGTAGTCGGGGTCGAATTTATCGATAAACTGGATATTCTGATATATTGCGTTTGCCGTGCCCTTATACCAGTCCGCGCGCTTCTGTCCCTGATAGGGCGGGAGCGTCCAGACACCGCCGTAGGTACGGTCAAGGTCCCACGGCTGTCCGTTGCCGATATACTCGTTCAGAGCAAGCGGCTGGTACTGCGTGAGCACACCGACTGTATCAATACCCGAGTTGATACAGTTAGAGAGAGGAAAATCGATGATACGGTACTTTCCGCCGAACGGTACGGCGGGCTTTGCGATACGCTCGGTCAACAGGTAAAGTCTGCTTCCCTGTCCGCCTGCAAGCAGCATCGCCACAGTTTCCTTCTTTGTAATCATTTTCTTTTAGTTTCGCGATGTACGGTTTCGTAGACCTGTCGCCCTCTCCCCGCGAAGCCCTTCAAAAGCTTTTAGGTTAAATTCTGCGTAACGTTCACTCACCCTTAAAGCCTCGACAAGCTTCTGCAGGCTCGAAGTGCCTTCTCCCCGCGAAGCCCTTCAAAAGCTTTTAGGTTAAATTCCGCGTAACGTTCACTCACCCTCAAAGCCTCGACAAGCTTCTGCAGGCTCGAATTGCCTTCTCCCCGCGAAGCCCTTCAAAAGCTTTTTAGGTTAAATTCCGCGTAACGTTCACTCACCCTTAAAGCCTCGACAAGCTTCTGCAGGCTCGAATTGCCTTCTCCCCGCGAAGCCCTTCAAAAGCTTTTTAGGTTAAATTCCGCGCAACGTTCACTCACCCTTAAAGCCTCGACAAGCTTCTGCAGGCTCGAAGTGCCCTCTCCCCGCGAAGCCCTTCAAAAGCTTTTAGGTTGAATTCCGCGTAACGTTCACTCACCCTTAAAGCCTCGACAAGCTTCTGCAGGCTTGAAGCGCTTAGGTCACGAAGCCGCACGGCGCATAATGCGTCCGCGCATCCTTTCTCAAGATTTATTTGGGATTATTATGCTCTTTTTACTGCTCGACGGCGTAGATGGTATCGAACGCGTCGCCGTCCTCGGAATGCGGAAGCGAGCCGGCACGAAAGGCGAGTATGAACGCCGCGGTAAGTGCCGAAAGCGCGATCGCCGCAAGCAGGCACACGATCTTATCGAAATGCTTTTTTACGAATTCCTGCACATTCATCGCAGACTGCCCCCTTTTAATTTTGCATTATTAAGAATATATTAACACGCTTTCGTTCCAAAATCAAGTGGAAACACCGAAAAAATCGATTTTCTACATTAAATATATTATATATACAAATTTCGGCAAATATTGGGCAATTTTTTTGAAAAAAGCTATTTACAAACGCGGAAAAGTGTGCTATATTATTGTGGAATGCGGATTTGCACGGTTTACGGACACACGGGAGCACTTCCCGACTTCACCGACCGTTTACCGAGTTCTTCCCGTAAATATTTATTTTGAAAGGTGAAACACCATGATCGCAAAGGACACCAAACAGAGCATCATTAAGGAATTCGCAGTACACGAAGGCGACACCGGCTCGCCCGAGGTACAGATCGCTATCCTCTCCAAGAGAATCAGCGAGCTCACCGAGCACCTTAAGAAGAACCCCAAGGACAACCACTCCCGCAGAGGTATGCAGCAGATGATCGGTAAGAGAAGAAAGTTCCTCAACTACCTTCTCAAGAACGACATCGAGCGTTACCGTTCCATTATCGAACGCTGCGGCATCAGAAAGTAATTCGCACGGCAGTCACGGCGCACGGCGCACAGACGGCAGTCGGAAGCACTTTCGAGTCCTAAGCAAGCTTTGTAGATCAACACCTCGGTTTTCTCGGAATTCCGAGGTGTTCTTCCGCAAATCACCAGAAAATCGCATTAAACAATTAAAACGTTAAAGGAAACGGGAGGTTTAGCAGTTAACCGTGTGCCGAAGGCATTCGACCTGCGGTTAAGTGTTAAACTTTTCTCGGATCCTTACAAGAAAGGAAAACGAACTATGTTTAACAACTTCAAGACGTTTAAGTACGAGCTCGCGGGAAGACCTCTTGTCATCGAAACCGGCAAGATGTGCCAGCTCGCAGGCGGCTCCTGCCTTGTTCGCTACGGCGAAACCGCGGTGCTTGCCAACGCAACCATGTCTGCCGCTCCCAGAGACGGCATCGACTTCCTTCCCCTCTCGGTAGATTACGAGGAAAGACTTTACGCAGCGGGCAAGATCCCCGGCTCCTGGAACAGACGTGAGGGCAGACCCACCGAGCACGCTATCCTCGCATCGCGCGTTATCGACAGACCCATCCGTCCCCTCTTCCCGAAGGACCTCCGCAACGACGTAGTCATCAGCCTCACCGTTATGTCGGTCGACCCCGACTGCTCGCCCGAAATTTCGGCGATGATCGGTGCATCGATCGCGCTTTCCATCTCCAACATTCCCTGGAACGGCCCCATTGCAGGCGTTTTCGTAGGCTTGGTCGACGGCAGGATCGTCATCAACCCCACTGCTGAGCAGAGAGCGAAGAGCGATCTCGAGCTCACCGTTGCCGGCAGCAAGAAGAAGGTCGTTATGATCGAGGCAGGCGCTAACGAGGTAGACGACGACACCATGTACGAGGCTATCATGAAGGCGCACGAGGCTATCAAGCCGCTTTGCGATTTCATCTCCGACATCCAGTCCGAAATCGGCAAGGACAAGTTCGAGTATCCCTCCTGCGACATCGACCACGACATGTTCGACAAGATCGAGGCTATGGTAGGCGAGGACGTCAAGGCAGCGCTCGACACCGACGACAAGCGCGTTCGCGACGCCGCTCTCCAGCCCATTTACGACAGAGTTTACGCCGAGCTCGAGGAGGAATATCCCGAAGGCAAGGCTATGATGAACGAATGCCTTTACAAGCTCCAGAAGCAGATCGTACGCCGCTGGCTGCTTGACGAAAAGAAGCGTGTTGACGGCAGAAGAATGGACGAGATCCGTCCCCTCAACGCAGAGGTTGCACTTCTTCCCCGCACCCACGGCTCGGGTCTCTTTACCAGAGGTCAGACTCAGGTACTCACCGTTGCTACCCTCGCTCCCGTTTCGGAGGCTCAGCTTCTCGACGGCATTGACGACGAGGAAAGCAAGAGATATATGCATCACTACAACATGCCCGGCTACTCGGTAGGCGAAGCGAAGGCTGCAAGAAGCCCCGGACGCCGCGAGATCGGTCACGGCGCGCTTGCGGAGCGTTCTCTCGTTCCCGTTCTTCCCTCTGTTGAGGAGTTCCCCTACGCTATCCGCCTTGTTTCCGAGGTCATCAGCTCCAACGGCTCCACCTCTCAAGCATCTGTTTGCGGCTCCACAC
>JAFXDO010000072.1 GCA_017563195.1 Clostridia bacterium
ACGCACCTTAAAATCAGATAGTTTTGTCGCAAGACAAAGAAGAAATCCGCGATAATACGAGCGTATATCGCGGATTTTTGATGCAGTATTGTGCAAAAATGGCGATTTTAAGGCGATTTATCACTATGGCGCATCGCCCTTACGGTTTTTATTCTTCGTTACGGTTTACTTTCGCTTCAAGCTCCTCGATACGTGCACGCAGAGCAGAAAGCTCCTGCGATACGGGGTCGGGAACGTTGATCTGGTCAAGGCTCTGAGCCGGCTCGACCGTCTTGCCGCGCACCACGCGTGCGGGAACACCGACAGCCGTCGAGTTTTCGGGGATATCCTTAAGCACGACCGCGCCTGCGGCTATCTTTGCGTTATCGCCGATGGTAATAGGTCCGAGCACCTTCGCGCCCGCGCCTATCATAACGTTGTTTCCGAGCGTCGGGTGACGCTTTCCGACGTGCTTGCCGGTACCGCCGAGCGTCGCACCCTGATAAATGGTGCAGTTATCGCCGATGACCGCCGTTTCGCCGATGACGACGGCACAGCCGTGGTCGATAAACAGCCCCTTGCCGATGGTTGCGGCGGGGTGGATCTCGATGCCGGTAATATTTCTCGCGCATTGGCTGACAGCACGTGCGGCGAAGAAATTGCCCTGCTTGTAAAGCTTATTCGCAAGCCTGTGCGCAATGACCGCGTGCAGGCCGGGGTAAAGCAAAAGCACCTCTGCATCTGTCCTCGCGGCAGGGTCGCGCTCGCGTATCGAGCGCACCTCGCTCTTGAGCTCGCCGAGCAGACTATCCGCCTTGCCCTTAAGCTCCTTTATGCGGCGCTCAAACGCCTCAATTTCCTGAGTGTAATCCTTCATAAGATCGCTTCCTTAAAAGATCAACCGTCGGTACGATGAGCGACCGAATTGATCGTCACGCTGCCTTGGTCGTTATATATTTCAAAGACGAGTGTACGCGTTTCATCGGGGAGAATATCGCGTCTGAACGTCCCGTTGTTTTCGTGTATCCGATAGCTTACCTCGTATATTTCAACAGTCACTTCCCTGCCCGAGATCTCCTGCGTGCTGACGCTGTGAAGCTTTATCAATATATCGTAAAGCGCCTGCATCGTGAATCGTTCGGGAAGCTCGAAGCCCTCGCTTTCAAGACATTCCTGTGAATAAAACGTGGGGTAAGATTCATAGTCGCCGTTGATTATACAATTTATATAATCATAGAAAAATGCGGCGGCAGGGTATTCTCTTTCGGTGATCGAGTCACCCGTGAGCACGTTTTCGTATCCGTATCTGTCGTAACGGATGCTACGATTACGGAGCATATACATCTCGTCGTCGAAGATGTTCTTGCCGTAATCGGGCTCAAAAAACATAAAATCGTTGTAAGAAACGTCGTCGTTTTCGGGCTTAAGCCACTCGATAATGAGCGCGGCAACACCGAGCAATATACCGAGTACAACGAAGACGCAAAGTGTTATGACAGCTATTTTCTTAAGCTTGCTTTTGTCCTTTGACGTGTCGCGTCTGTCTTCGGGCGCGATATCACGCTTTTTGGTCCTTTTATTATCCATAGCCAATACAAAAGAGTCGTTATTTTGCGGGTGAGCCGTTCCCGACCCTCCCCCGCAGTAAGGCTTGGGGCGCTTGTTTAAAAGCGCCCCAACTTTTAAATTACATATTGATAAAACGCTTGAGGTTATCGCAACCGATGCGGATACCCTTCAACGCATCCTCCATGCCCTCGAATTCGATGCAGAGGAAGCCGTCGTAGCCGTTACGCTTAAGCGTCTGAACGCACTGACGAACGGGAACGTCGCCGTGACCGATGATAGAGCCGCGGAGATAGTTGCCGCCGCGAGACTGGAACCAGCCTTCGCCGGGAGCATCAAGCGAGCCGCTCTTCTTGTGGAAGTCCTTCGCGTGAGCGTGAACCGCATACTTGGTCAGCAAGCCGACTGCGTAATTGTGGTCAGCGTCCGCGCAAGCGAAGTTACCGATATCGACCAAAGCGCCGAAGTTGTCGTTGTCAACCGCGTTGATAAGCTTTTCTACACGGTCGGGATCCTGTGCGAAGAAGCCGTGATTCTCGATGCAGGTCTTGATACCCTTGGTAGCAGCATATTCGGTGACTTCACGATATGCCTTTGCAAGGATAGGAAGAACTACGTCAAAGCTTCTCCATTTCTTGTCGCCCATATAACCGGGAGTTGCATCGTGACGCATGGATTTGCATCCGTAAGCCTCTGCAACGTCGACAAGTGCCTTCACACGTGCGATCTCTGCGTCAAGATCGCGGTTGAGGAAGTCGGAGCCTACGCAGAAGCAGCAAGCCTCGATGCCTACGCTCTTGCAGTATTCGCCGATATCCTTTGCATACGCAACGTATGCGTCGTGGTCGTTCGCATAAGCAGCGGTTTCAACGAAGTCAACGCCCTCGGCGCCGAATTCCTTGACCTTATCGATACAACCCTTTATACCGAGAGAATCCTCTGCGGTATAATCGCGAAAGCTATAAAGACTAACGCCTATTTTCATTACGATTTTACCTCGTTACAATCTGTATAATTAGTCGAGAGTGATGGTGGGGATCTTGGACCAGTCGTTGATACCGATGATGCCGCCGCCGTCACGAAGGGTTACGTTCTTGAATTCGGAGGTAAGAGAACCGAGGTTCAAGGAAACCGAAAGACCGATCTTAGCGCCCTTCTTGGGTGCGAATACTTCGCCGTCCTTGTTGAGGTCGGACCAAGCGATAGCTGCTTCATAGGTGGTGGTCTGGCCTTCGCGAACTACCTTGCAGTTTTCGCAAAGCTTGGTGGTGTCGCCCTGCCATACGCAGGTAAGGGTCTCGCCGTCGTTGGTAACGCCGAAGCCGTACTGACGCATTGCATTGTCCTTAGTGGAGGTCTGGTTGATACCCCAGTCCCAGTTTTCAGCGAGATAATCGGTATCTCTGCTGTAGGAAGATAAGTTGACCTGAATGCAGGTGTACTTCCACATCTGACCGGGGTCAGCAGCGGTAGCGGTGTTGTCGTGGGTAGGAGTATCTACTACAACTGCGAGGTAAAGATTGTCAGCGTCATAGGTAATGTAAACCTGTGCAGTTGCGGTGTAGTTGCCCTTTTCGAACTGTGCGTAGGAAACGAGCTGGTTGTCGGGGTTGATGTCCCAAACTGCCTTGCCGTATTCGCCGGACTTAACTTCGCCGTCGATGGTGGGAGCAGTCTTAGCTGCGTCGATGTCAGCATCGAGACCGCTGTTGGAGTAGAAGCCGTGGGGGAACAAGGGGTTGGTAGTGGTGGAGATAGCGTTGATCTTGTCGGTGTAAGCCTTGTGGATAACAACAACGAAGCCGTCCTTGGGGATGGAAACGTTGCCGTCTGCTTCGCCTACTGCAACAAACTCATCGCGTACGTAGGAGAAGGTCTCGTGGTCGTACTTAGCAACTACGATTGCAAAGTCTTCCATGCCTTCGGTATCAAGAGTCTTACCGGACTTGTCGTAGGTAAATACGCCAACGTCGCCTGCAACGAGTTCATCGTTGAACTTGCTGATCTTGAGCGAGGTAGCGTCGTCTGCCTTAACAACGTCGGGGGTTCTTGCGCCGTTACCGGTAGCGACCTTCCAGGATACGTATCTGGTGGTCCAGTTGATTTCGCCGATTTCTACGTCGCCGTCAACGTCGGAGCTTTCGTCCGAAACGTCGGAGGAATCCTCAGCGGAGGAATCGTCGGAAACAACGTCAGAGGATGTCTCGGAGGAATCTTCGCTGCTTACTGCTTCAGACGAAGAATCATCAGAGGTTGCGGCAGAGCTTTCTGCCTTGCTGGATGCATCAGCGTTGGAGAAAGCGGAAGAGCTTTCGTCACCGCCGCCGCCGCAAGCTACACAGCTTACTGCGAAAAAGCATACGAGGAGAATTGCGATAATTTTCTTCATAATTAGATACACTCCTTACTTTATTTTATCTTTTTTGAAGAACTAAGTTAATTTGCGGCTTACTTTCTTCTCTTTTTAAGGATAAGAACCGCCGCTGCGGCGATCGCCGCGACTGCAACGACTGCGATCACCACTATAATGACCGTACCGTTGCCTTTTTCCTCCCCGCCGTCGGACGGCTCGGAGGATTCGGGAGCTTCGTCTCCCTCGACAATGATGGTTATTTCAACGGTATTGGACTCGCTCAGCCCGTCGGTGACCGAAAGTCTCGCAACGTAGGTGCCCGGCTCGGCGCCGTAGGTCTGTACCTCGAAGAAGCCGTTGCCCTCTGCGGCAAAGAAGATGCCCTCGGGCTTTTCGATATTCGCGATCTTAAGCTCGGCCTTCTTGCTGTCCTCGTCTATGATCTCAAGCTCGCCCATTGCGTAGCTGTCGACCTTGACAGTCACAGTCGCACCCTCCTTGATAACGGGGGCACATTCGGTGTACTGACCCGAGATGTACTTATACGTAAGCTCGTATATCTCGCGCGTGATTCCGTTACTCGTAGCACTGCGGTAAAGGTTGTCGCCCACCTGATACATGGTGACCATTCCCTTTTCCTGCAGTCCCGCGTTATATGCCGCGGAGATATACCTTTTCAACTTCTTCGCATAGCCATCCTTGGTGATATCCACCTCGAGCTCAAGTCCGTTGAGTCCGTACTTCTTGGCAGCCTCGACCGCGTCGATGACGCTCTTTTCGTTAGGCTCGCCGGTTTCGCTTCCGCCGCCGAAGGCGTATCCGCTCTGCATCGTGACAGAGTCGAATCCGAGATCCTTCGCCTCGTCCACGCCCGAAGAGCTGAAATACGGGATCCACATCGTCTTGTAGCCCTTTTCGTGAACGTAGTCGTTAAAAGCAGCGACAAGCTCTTCCTCGTGAGTCGAGATACTGCGGTTTATGCTTTCCTCGAACCAATAATAACCCTTTAGCTCGAGATTGTCAAGAGAACTTTCGTTAAAACGCTGCTCGATATAGTCAACGTACCACTTTACGATCTCGGTACGCGTCTCGAGCGTGTTGGGAATAACCGTGTTTCCGTTGATCTCGCCGAATTCAAGATCGTGAAGCTCGGAGAACGGGACCGAGATGAATATCGGATACTTATAATCCTCGGCATAGCCGAGATCGTCCTTATACTCACCCACAACGGTGTTCAGCGCGTCGATATGCCTGCCCTCGGCAAAGATATCGTTCGCGAATACGATCATATCGTTCTTGAGGACCCTTCCGCCCTCTCCGCTTCTCGACGGCATTCCGAGAAAGAGAAGCGAATCAAACATCGCGTTCTTGACCTCGCCCGACTTTTCAACGTATGCAAAGTAGGGCTTTATCATATCCGCGGTGTACTGAGACGACGCATACATCAGGCAAATACTTTTGATGCCGTCAAGATCGCCCGCGTAGTCCTTCGCCTTTTCCTCGGTGATCTCGGCGCTTGCGGCACCCGAAGCATCGGAGCTGCCGAGCACCTGTATTTCGTCAACGTAGGTGAATACGTCACTCGTGAATACCGCTCGTACGTAGCGTGCCTTGTAGCTCTGATCGAAAACAGCCTTCAACGTAACACGCTGTGTGCCTGTATTCGTGATGAGCGCAGGGTTTTCGCTTCTTCCGACGAAGCCGTAATCGGTTCCGTTTTCGGAAACGTAAATATCAAGGTAGCGAGAGCAGTAAATGCCCGCACCCTTCATCTGAAGCTCGGTAAGCACGACCGCGCTTACCGACATTACCGATTCAAGGTCGATCGTGACGATCGCCTCGGTTCCGCGATAAAGCTTCAGCCAGTTGGGATCGTTAGAAGCCGCCTTCGCGGTCACACCGTCGGTAAGTGCCGATTCCTCGGTGTATTTAAGGTTCGGATAGGTGTTGTCTATCGGGGTGGAGTATTCCACCGTGTAGCTTTTTCCGAGCGATATCACGTCGTCCGCCGCCGCGACGGGCAATGCCGTCGCGATGATCGGAACAAGTGTCAGAATTGCAATAAGTGATGCGGCGATTCTTTTGAAATTCATACCGTCACCCTTTTATCAGCCTGCGTTTTCGTATGCCTCAACAGCCGCTTCCATTGCGATTTCGACCTGAGACTGCATGGATTCCCAGGTAGAGGAGAGGGTGTTGGTGCTCGAGTTTGCGATGCAGGTGCCGTAAAGACTGGTGAGTCTGCCCCATTCGTAAATAATGCCGATATCGTAGAAGCGGTTGTTGTAAACGATGTCGAGCATTTCCGCGTCGTCGTCGGACTGTACGCCCTGAAGCTGAAGAGTAGTCTGGTAGTATGCGCGGATAACGTCAGCGTTGTAGAAGCCGAGAGCCTGAAGCGCGAAGGTGACCTTTTCCAAGCGGTCCTCGGAAACGGTAACGGGAATCGCGAGCGCGCTCGACTGATAACGGTTTACGGTGTTGCAGTAATTTTCCTGCTCCTTATTGAGCTTAGGAATGGGAAGCACGCCGAGCTCGAACTCGAGGTTAGCGCTCTTGAGGATGGAAACCGACTGGCTGGCGGTATTGTAGAAGAGACCCTTTTCGTTAACGAACATTTCTTCAAGCTCTGCAAAGCCGTACTGCGAGGTAACGGTGGGAGACTTGCCCGCGATGTTTTCGGCGCGGATGGTGTTGTTATCGTCCGACATAAGAGCATAGACCTTGTCAAACGCTCTTACCGAATTTTCTTCCATAACGGTAATATAAAGCTCGTTGTCCTCGTTCTTTTCAACGGTTGCAATATCGCAGCCGTTCATCATTACCGTCGCACCGTAGGAGTGCGAAAGGTTGCCGTAGGTAGCGTTGATCGTCCAAGCGCCGTTTTCATCGGGCATCGATACAGCGCGGCACATTTCGTAGTAAAGGTCGATGGTGAAATCGCCGTTACGAACGATGTCGTAGATATTGCCGTGCTTGGAGACCTCTGCATTATTCTCATACATCTTTTTATTAAAGAGCGTGAGATAGGTATGGTCGTCGTCGGTGAGAAGCGCGTCGCCGGCAATAAGATAATGCTTGCTGCCGAGTGCGAGAGAATCGATCGCCTCATCGTCCCACCAGGGTCTGCTCAGATCCATATGCTCGTCAAGCGCCCAGTAAAAGCCCTGAGGAATACCCTTTGCAAGGCGGTCGACCGATTCGCAGATAACGTCGTAATCGTCGGTGTTACCCTGAATGAGTATCGCCATCTGATCGGAGGGGTACTGCTCGGTGGAAACCTCGAAGGTGATGCCGTAAAGCTCCTCGAGCTTGTTGTTTCTTTCCTGAACAGCGCTGTTTATGGTGTTGCCCTCAAGCTCCTCCATATACGAGAACTGCTGAAGACCGTACTTGTGTCTTTCGGTATCGACACAAAGGATGCGGATGGGATCGTCGGGATCCAGCTCGCCGCTGAACGGAAATTCACCGTAATCGGCAGGGCCGTAGTTAAGGTTGTCGCCCGCGGTAGCGCCGTTGTCCGAGGTGCCGCCGATAGACGAATCGTCTCCCCCGTCGCAGGCGGCAAGCGCGCTTACGCAGAAGAGTGCCGCGAGGATCAGGCAAAGTGTTTTCAAATGCTTTTTCATAAGTTCCTCCATAAAAATGAATGAGGCTTCGCGATACAGAGATATAACTCTCCTATTTTTGGCAACATTATATCATATTGCTCAAAATAAAGCAATAGTATTGATATATTTTTATGTATTTTTTTCGTCATCGAATTTCACAAATCAACACGAACCGTTGTTCGCATTCGGATCAAAAAACGCCGTAAAGCCGCATCTTGTTGCGTTCGTTTTTCGGCACCGTACGAAAACAAAAGAGGGCAAAACGCTTCAACGCAATGTCCTCTTGATTTTTAACCGACCGCCGTCGGCGTTATCACTTACGGCATAACAAGCCAGGGCTCGGGATTGCTTACTTCGGGCATAAAGGTATAACCGATCTGCACGCCGTCGCCTTTTTCGATCAGCTCATCGATCATAGCCTTGGTCATATATCCCACGCGGTCAAACGTCGGTATCTCGCCGAGCAAATATTCGTACTCGCTCATATCGACGTCGGGTAACATTTTTTCATATTTTTCAAGCATTACCGCTTTTTTCGCCTCTTCTGTGGCTGCCGCAGACAGCTGCTCCTCGTAATCGCCCACAAGAAAAGGATGATCCTCGATATCGATAAACCCAACCTCTTCAAGTAAGGAATTCGCCAATCCGCTGCAATTTTCAACGCCGACCACAAACCAGTCACTATCGGAAACGTTGTCAAAGCTGTCAAGTCCGGCTGTAGAATATGCATCGTACGGCTTTCCGATCGGTATGGTGACCGCCGCATATTCCATAATGCCCTCGTAATAGCGCACGTCGTCGGCATCGGGAGCCTCCGTTTTTTGGGAGCCGTCGTCGGATATCTCGCCCGAGACCTCGCTCGAAGCCGTGCTCGAGTCCTCACCCGAAGCATCGCCCGAATCGGCAACGCCCGACAAAATCTCCTGCGAGGATTCTTCATCGACTCCGCCGCAAGAGCAGAGCAAGCCCGCGCAAAGCACGACACAGAGTATACACGTCAATAAATCGTATAGCTTCATAAAATCCTCCTCACAAAATCAACCGTAAATCGTGTTGGTATCTTTATACCACGCCAATCCAAAAATCACAGCATGCGAATCCACTCCGTTTTCCACCTCGTCATCTGTCAAAACCCTTCGAACTACAACACTATACTCTCCTGTAGCTGATGCTGTAAACAAAACCTTCTCTACATTATTGTTCGTGGTTACACTATACGAAATCGGGGTAGGTATACCTGCACAATATATGTAAATATCGAGGTTGGGTAACGAGCTCTGCGACATCGCGTCATCTAAATCATGTTCACCGGAAGTATAACGATTTCTTTTCAAAAAACTAAGTGTGACACTTACTGTTTCACCGGCTGATATAGTCCCAATAGAGTATGTTTTTGAAATTTGGCTTGCTGATAATGTGGAATCAACATAAGTTCCTGTTGCAACCAAACGATACGCATTGTAAGCATTTATAATACCGGAACCATATTGACGGTACATAGAAAGATTGCCTGGGGTTGTGCAATATCTCGGTCCGTAACGCGATACTGACGAAAGTACAATAGCTTTCACAAGCGCTTGCTTTGTCAACAGTATAGGGTTCTGCGAGCATATCATTGCAACAAGCCCTGTTACATGAGGCGCCGAATTACTCGTACCTTTCCCACTCTCCCAATTGCCAGAAACATACACATTTGGTATATCAATAGTACATCCCGGTGCGCATACATCCGGTTTGTAGGCAACATCCGTTTTTGTCGCATTATAAGCAGACTCAGGGAAAAGGACATCATCCGAACGTGACACGGTTCCATTATCGTTAGTATTCCCTACAGTTGTTCCATTATATGCCATAGCTATATTCGACACTCTATCCGGGCTCGTTTGAGTCCCAGTACCATCCCCATCACCGTTGCCACTTCCAAAAACGCAATGAACGGAATGATTATATGCAATATGATCGAACCACTTGGCATAACTGTTATATGAGGTCGAATCGTTCATCCTCATACTGTAATTTATTACATTCACACCTTGTTCTAACTGCCATTCTGTTGCTTCAATAACGTTTCGATCTCCGTTGACATCAGAACAATATAATTTTTCGCAGTCTCTTGCGATACCATTATTCTTGTCAATCATTATTGCAGCAACAACAGTTGCGTGTCCGACCTTGTCGCCCCACGTTTCGATATCATCTGCGGTATTATTCATAAATACCACTTTATCTAACGCCTCACTGAAACACGCATATGATAAATCCGGATTATCAAGTTCTACCATTCCGATTTTGACGCCTTGCCCCGAACTATTGCTGAAAAAACTTTTAGTATATTCAGAAACAATCGTGTTACTACTGACAGACAGCAAAGGCTGAACCTCGATTTTGGCACTTTCTATTGATATCACTTCATTCGTAGATGCTATTTCAATTGCTTCCGGCAAAGTCACATTGCAAATTATAAGTGAAGAAAATTTGCTTATATAAACAATCTCCGCACCGGATTCTGTAATCTTTTCCAACATCGCATTATTATCTTCAAGATATATTGCTTGTGCTATCTGCCTACGTTGCATAATATAGTTTTGTATTTCTGCTATCTGCTCAAGTCTTTGTTCTTCCGAAATCTCACCAGACAACACTAATGATTGCACGCTATCCGCTGAAGCCCCTTCAAATTCGGATTCAAAAGACGGTTCTGGCATAGTCGAAACAATAGCTTGATATTCTTCTGTAGAATTATCTTCTAACCACACCAACACATCAATGCTTTCACCATTACCAATTGCTTCAAATTCTGATAACAAACCATCATCAATTTTTGCATAAGCAATTTGGGCATCAACTGAGAGAGAAGGGGTGAACGAAACAAGAAAGAATACAGCAACTAACATCAATGCCAGATATACATTTTTTTGCAACTCATAACAAATCCCTTTCTCGTTTTAAATTTCTCATAAAGTGGTTATTAGACGGCTTATATGCACATTGGAAACGCTTCCCTTCTACTGCGTACAATTACCCAACCATATTTTAACACATTACACCCTCAATTGCAAGTTTTTATCATAAAAAAGCGCCGCATATGCGACGCTTTTTGCACTATTGGATTTTTTCCAGTATCCAGAGAATGCTGTGGAATTCGAGGGTGGTAGGCGCGTGGAGACCGAAGTTCATCAGCTGATCGCCGCGATAGGTCGCACCCGTGAAGCGTTCCTTATATACTGCGTCGGGGTCGAGTCCGCGAAGCTGAATACGCTCGTTATTGCCATACATGCGCACGTGAGTAAGCACGTAGCCTGCAACGCATACAGACTTATCCTCGGAAACGGTGCACCACGCAGAGCAGGGCTCGTTGTGCGGGTCGCGAAGCCTGTGATATCTTCCCTTCGCGAGCATTTCGCCGATCTCCTTGTAAAGCGCGGCGGTCTCGCGGACCTTTTGCTGTTCCTCGGGTGAAAGCGCGGTCGGGTCAAGCTCGTATCCGAACGAGCCGGTAAGAGCAACGGTAAATCTCGTATCAAACGGGGTTACGTGGCCGGTCTGATGGTTGGGCGACGCCGAAACGTGCGCGCTCATTGCAGACATCGGATAAACGAGGCTGGTGCCGTACTGGATGCGAAGTCTTTCGATAGCATCCGAGTTATCGCTCGTCCATACCTGCGGCATATAGTAAAGCATACCCGCATCGAAGCGTCCGCCGCCGCCCGAGCAGGACTCGAACAGAACGTCGGGGAATTCCTCGTTGAGTCTTTCGAGCACCGAGTAAAGCCCGAGATAGTAACGGAAATCGACCTCGCGCTGGCGTCCTGCACCGAGAGAGGGGCTGCCCGCCTCGCTCATATTGCGGTTGAAGTCCCACTTGACGTAGGAGATGCCGCCCTCGCGAAGCACCTTCGCAACAGATTCGTAAATATAATCGCAGACGTCCTGACGGGTAAGGTCGAGGATGAGCTGATTTCTTCCCTCCGAACGGGGACGGTTATCGTAGTGCAGGCACCAATCGGGATGCGCACGGTAAAGGTCGCTGTCGGGCGAGATCATTTCAGGCTCGAACCAGATACCGAGCTGAACGCCCTTTGCATTAAGATGGTCGGAGATGCGCTTGATGCCGCCGGGCATCTTCTTTTCGTTAACGTACCAGTCGCCGAGCGAGCAGTTGTCGCTGTCGCGCTTGCCGAACCAGCCGTCGTCGATGACCATAAGCTCGATTCCCAATTCCGCGCAGGAATCGCCGATCTTGATAAGCCGCTCGGAGTCGAAGCCGAAGTAGCACGCCTCCCAGCTGTTGAGAAGCACGGGTCTGCGGACGTCGCGGTATTTGCCCCTTGCGAGCCTTTCACGGAACACGCGCGAGAAGTTATGGGAAAGCGTGTCGAGACCCTCGGACGAGAAGCTCATTACGCATTCGGGTGTGGTAAATTCCTCGCCTGCACCAAGCTCCCAGCTGAAGGCATCGGGGTTAAGACCGATGACCGCACGCGCAGTATCGAACTGGTTCGCCGCGATCTCCGCCGTGAACGAGCCCGAATAAACGAGCACGAAGCCGTAAGCATCGCCCGAAACCTCGTCCGCCGTGGGAGAGGTGAGAATAAGGAAGGGATTGTGAACGTGCGAGGACGCGCCTCTGCGCGAGGACATAATATATCTGCCGTGCTTTAAGGGAGCACGCTCGATGTTACGCTCGCGGCAATGCGTGCCGAAATTCGAGATAACGTCGTAGTTGATATGATCGAAATCGACCGCCGCGGAAGCCGCCGCGTCGATATGTACAGTCGTTTCGCCCTTGTTGACTATTTTCGCATAACGTGTGATGATATCGTAGTCTTCAAGCACGCAGTAGTAAAGCTCGACCGATACGTTGCTGACGCTGTCGAGCATTTCAACAACGAGGGTCTCGCATTCGCTTTCGTTTTCAACGTAAACGGCGGGAAGCCCCTTGATGCCCTGCTTACCCTTTTCTATCCTTCTGCCGATAACTCGAAGATCGACTATCACCGAGCCGTCGGCATTGGTCATTTCGAGCGCAGGGGTACGCATATCCGCTCTGCCCCAGCAGGGGTATTCGAGAGGGACGTCGTCAAGTATAAAGCCGTCGCAGTTTTCCATACGCGGAGAAAACGCCGCCCTGCCCTGTTCGCGGAACATATAGCTGCAGTCGCCCATGGTCTTCCTGCCCCAATAGAGGTGAAGCAAAAAGCCTTCCTTTTCCTGCATAATATAGCTGTAGCTTTTGGTGTGGAGCGAATACTGTCCGCTCGAAGAATCGTAAATAACCGACATAAGTCCTCCGTATTTTTATTGTAATCCGGGAATTACCGCCGTAGCAACGGCAAAATAAACAACGAGTGCAAGTGCATCGACCACCGTCGTAATGAACGGGCTGGCAACGACCGCGGGGTCGAAGCCGATTTTTTTGATCAACACGGGGAAGCACGCACCAACCAATTTCGCAACGACAACCGCCATAGCGATAGTAAGGCTTACCACAAGCGCCTCGGTAGAATCTGCTCCGTCAAGCCAAAGCGCTTTTCCGAAGCAAACAATCGCCAAGGAAATACCGCAAAGAAGCGAAACACGCACTTCTTTCCATAATATCCTCAAAACGTCACCGGTTTCAACGTCACCCAACGACAAGGCGCGGATAATCGTAACCGAGGTCTGACCGCCGGCGTTACCTGCGGTACCCATAAGCATAGGTATAAAGAAGGAAAGAATCACGCGGTTACTCAGCACGCTTTCATAGCTCGCCATGATCGCGCTGGTGAAGGTCGCCGAGATCATCAATATCATAAGCCAAGGAATACGTGATTTCCAGGTTTCGAAAACCCCGACCTTCAAATAAGGCTTATCCGAAGGGGTAATTGCCGCCATCTTTTCGACGTCCTCGGTCGCCTCCTCGAGTGCAACGTCGATCGCGTCGTCGACCGTTACTATACCGACCAATCGGTTACCGCCGTCAACGACGGGAAGTGCGAGGAAGTTATAGTCCGAGAACTTGATGACGACCGATTCTCTGTCGTCGTCGGTGCGTGCCGAGATGACGTTGGTCTCCATCAGCTCGGAAATAAGCGTATCGGTCTCGGCAAGCATAAGGTCCATCGCCGTGACGACGCCTACCAGCGTCCTGTCCGACTCGGTAACGTAGCAGGTGTAGATGGTCTCCTTCTCGTATCCGACTCGGCGTATCCGCGCAAACGCGTCGGCGACCGACATATTCTTGTTAAGGCGCACGTACTCGGTGGTCATTATCGAGCCCGCGCTGTCCTTGGGGTAGTTGAGTATTTCGTTTATCTGCTGGCGCGTTTCGGGGTCGGAGTTTGCAAGCATCCTCGCCGCAACGTTGGCAGGCATTTCCTCGATAATATCAACCGTATCATCGACGAACAGCTCGTCGAGCATCGCCTTAAGCTCGGCATCCGACATCCGGAGTATCAGAAGCTCCTGAAGCTCGGACGACATATTTGCAAAGCATTCCGCCGCGGCATCCTTGGGGATGAGGCGAAAAACAAGCGGAAGGTGGGATTCGTTCAGCTCCTCACATATCTCCGCAAGGTCAAACGGTTCAAGCTCCGCAAGTATCCTGCGAAGGCTCGAATAGTCGCTCTTGACAAGGAGCGACGCCACTGTTTCAAAAAGCTCTTCCTTTTCCATTTTTACCGTTCCTTTCGTGATTATTTAGAAAGAAAGCACGGCAAAACCCAAAGGATGCGGGCATATCCGCCCGCAATATACTTCTTTTAACGCGGAAAAGGCGAGAAATCAACAGATCCTGTCCCTTCCGCGCAAATACTTTTGGGTTTTATACCGCTACTTCGCGGAGTATCCATTAATTCTCACCTCTTTGTACACAGATTATCAAATTAATAATAACTTGAAATTTACCGTTTGTCAATCAAATTTTTGTTGATTTGACGGGTTTTTATGATATAATCATAATATCAAGCAAAAAAGAGGTCGCTTATGTTTGAATTCGGCAACTCGTGGGATGCTCTGATGGCACCCGAGGCAGACAAGGAATACTACAAGACGCTTAGGAAATTTCTCAAGCAGGAATACCTTCACTCGGGCGTTCCGATATACCCCGAAATGAACAATATCTTCAACGCGTTCAGGCACACCGACTATCACGCCGTACGCGCTGTCATCATCGGTCAGGACCCCTATCACGGCGCAGGTCAGGCGCACGGGCTCTGCTTCTCGGTGCTTAAGGGCGTGGAAAAGCCGCCCTCACTCGTGAACATATTCAAGGAGCTTCAAAGCGATCTCGGCATAGCTCCGCCAAACCACGGCGAGCTTACTCAGTGGGCTGATAACGGCGTGATGCTTCTGAACAGCGTGCTTACCGTCCGCGCGGGAAGTGCGGGAAGCCACCGCAACAAGGGCTGGGAGACCTTCACCGACAGGGCGATATCACTTCTCAACGAGCGTGAGGAGCCGATCGTCTTCCTGCTTTGGGGAGGATACGCAAGGGCGAAAAAGAGCCTTATCACCAACACGCGCCATCTGATTCTCGAATGCGCTCACCCGAGCCCGCTTTCGGCATATAACGGCTTTTTCGGCTGCAGGCATTTTTCGAAATGCAACGAATTTCTGCGCTCTATCGGAAGGGATGAAATAAATTGGCAAATAGATTAAAGGCACTCGCGCTGGTGCTGTCGCTTTCGCTGTCGTCCTGCCTCTCTGCGTGCGGCACGGCATACACAGACCCCGAATCCTTAGACGTCACGCCCGAAGCGTCATCGGAATCAAGCACCGTTATTGAGGACTCCTCGTCGGTCGAGCCCGAAACCGGCGACGCTTCGGATAATTCCGACGTTTCGGATAATTCCGACTATACCGATAATTCGGACACTTCGGACACTTCGGACACTTCGGACACTTCGGACATTTCGGTAACACCCGAGGACGTCACTCCCCTGCCCGACGACGCCGATCTTGTGAAAATCACCGACTACGTCGACGGAGTCGTTATCGACCTGCGCTACGCAACCGAAAACAACTTCACGGGTCAGGTCATCTATGAAAGCGACACGGCTCTGCTTCGATACGGCACGGTGAAAAAGCTTATCGAGGTACAAAAGGAGCTCAACCGACTCGGCTACGGTCTGCTCGTCTGGGACGGCTACCGTCCGACCGAGGCTCAGCAGAGGCTGTGGGAGGTGTGCCCCGACCCGAGCTTCGTTTCCGACCCAAGCAAGGGCTATTCGGGTCACTGTCGCGGCAACACGGTCGACGTCACGCTGATATATCTCGACGGACGCGAGGTTGAAATGCCGAGCGGCTTCGATGAATTCAGCGCGCTTGCCGACAGAGACTACAGCGACGTAAGCGAATCCGCCGCAGAAAACGCAAAATTGCTCGAATCGGTCATGCTCAGCCACGGCTTTACCGGCTACAGCAAGGAATGGTGGCATTACAGTGATACCGTAAAATATGATGTGATCGAATAAAAAAGAAAGGCTGTCTTTATGATAGCCTTTCTTTGATTATGTCAACCCAAATCACCCAAGTAATCCTCGATAGCCCGTCTTGCTTTGTACCTCGGTATCGAGAATTCGAAAACGCCGTGCTCCTCCTTCATTTTCTCACGCTCCGACTCAAGATCGTTTATCAGCCACCCCTTTGCATAGTAAGGATCCGCGGGATGCGTGCCGAAATGCTTCGAAAGTCTGACACGTGCCGGTATCGACGATTCGCCGAGCAGATAAAGCTCGTGCACGTCGATGTTCTCGATATCGCCCGATATGTATTTATCGACGTTATAATTCGCGATCATCGACCTGTAGTCGCATATCGAAAGCACCGAGCAGGCAATGCAGACAGCCGCGACCGAAGCTGTAACAAGCTTGATTTTTGAAGCAAACTGAGCGATAATAATGATTATGAACAGGATCGCAAGAAGCACCATCAGCCAGCTTGAGAGCAGACGCTTTTCGGTTAGTCCGTACACGTCGATATAAAGTGCCATCTTCGACATTGCGGTGCCGATGAGCACGAGCGTCATCACCGAAAGCAAAAGGTTTACGATCCTCAAAAACAGTCTGTCGGCATTCCCTCTGCGCCTCATCATCATACCCACGCCGATGAGGATGCAGAAGTTCACTCCCGAAACGGCGCAGAGCTCAAAAAAGCCGCTGCGTGCGTATTCGGCGTAGTTGTGAACCCCCTCGGGAAGCACTCCCGAAAAGCCAGACAGATAATATTCCCATTGCGACACAAAGAATATTATGTAAACCGCAACAAGAGGTGCGAGCGCAGCACCGACGGTAAGAGCGGGCACAAAGCGCAGACTTTCAACCGTCTTCAAATAGCCCTCGCGGCGGTCGTCGCGGCGTTTTTCGGTGTTGAGCTTGTAGACTCCGAAGAGGTACAGCGCAATTACGAATCCGAAGATAAGCGAGAAAATGTGCGAGATAAGGCTGATTTCTCCGAAAAACCTGCCGATAGAGCCGAGTATCGCCGAAAATCTGCCGTCGAAGGAAAGAAGAGCCACGACCACCGTAGTCGGAATGATCGCGCAGGCAAGCCCGATACCTATCTTCAGCATCGACCTGAGCGCGCCCTTTTTGCCCGAAAACATTATCCTGATCGCATCCTTGGCGGCGTTTCCGTCGAATCCGCGCATCGCGCGAAGCATATCGAGCAGGATGAAGTCGCCTCCCTCAAGTCGGTTCCCCGTCGCGGTATAAACGAAAAAGCAATACGCCGACACCGAGCCGAAAAGCGAGATGAGCAGACTGAGCGAATCGGTAGACGCAATAAACGAAAATGCGAAAACCACCGACGATACAAGCGAAAAGCAAGCTCTGCCGCAAGGCTTTACGCCCTTACGGTACAGCGCGACGACGCCTGCACCGATGCAGAGAAGTACTGTAATGAATATGCCGAGGCGATACTCCGAAAATGGAAACGCGCGGCAGAAAAAATATCCTAAAAGCACAGATATCCACGCAAAAGCCGCTTCAAACCTGGTGTATTCCCTGTCGGGCGGCAGCATTGCGTCAAGATCGATATCCCGAGAATCGTTTAATCTTTCTTCCATCATTCTTCCTCACGGTATTCTATAATATCCTCCACCCTGCAGCTCAGAGCTTTACAGAGCGCCTCAAGCGTAGAAAACCGAATAGCCTTTGCCTTGTTGTTTTTCAGTATCGAAAGATTGGCAAGCGTGATGCCGACGGCATCCGAAAGCTCGTTCAACGACATCTTGCGCTTCGCCATCATAACGTCAAGATTAATGATTATCATCTCTGCACCTCTTATACGGTAAGGTCGTTTTCATTCTTTATCGCGGTCGCTTCCTCGATAACGTTCTTGACCACGCGCAGACAGAGCCCCAAAAAGCCTGCCGCAAGCGCAAGCACGTAAGCCATATGGAAATATCCGCAGACCCCTATGCAGACAGCGGCGATAAGGATACAGCACCACGACGCAAAGCGGATCAACGAGACGCTTATCTTGCTGAACACGAGCTTGCGGCGTACACGGAAAAGCAGAAAAACTATCGAACCGCAGCAAACCGCCGCGATCGCGCTGATGGCGTAAAACCAGATCCAGAAAACAACGTTTCCCGAAATAAGCGCGCCCTCCTCAGACGAAAAATAGCTGTAGATGCTCTGCATCATAGGTGCACTGTCGATGATGAACGGCATCAAAACCATCATCACAAGAACGATCGCGATAAACGCAACGGCAAGTATCAGCGAAAGCAGGGTGCTTGCACGCTTTGAAATTTTCATATCATACCTCATTCCCCCGGTCGTATCCGGCGTTATTGTAGCTTCATCATAACACGCGAATTTTCGTTTGTCAATACTTTTTTATCGTTTTTCGATAAATATTTTTCTTTTTGCGATAATGCAACAAAAAAAGAGAGAGCATCCTGCCCTCTCCTTGGGCGATGCGCCACAGTGAGAAAACGGTTTTGCGCTACCGTTTTGCCCTGTAACTTAGTCAAAAAACCTTGAAATACGTTAGTATTCCTTCGTTTTTCGCCGTCGTTACAGAACAAATCACATACGCGCAAAACTGCTGCGCACCTTAAAATCAGATAGTTTTGTCGCAAGACAAAGAAGAAAGCCGCGATAATACGAGCGTATATCGCGGATTTTTGATGCAGTATTGTGCAAAATTGGCGATTTTAAGGCGATTTATCACTATGGTGCATCGCCCTTATAAAGCGGTATTTTATTTAAAGAAGCGGTCGCCCGAGTGGCGAAGCACGCCCTTGCGACTGCGAAGCGCATCGAGCAGATCCTCGTTCGTGCGCAGTCGGTGATCAAAGACGAGCCCCGCGTTCGGGAAGGTCGCGAGATGCTCGGTCCAATGCAGATCGTTGCCCGCCGTGTGCGCAATATCAAGCCTCTTGCAAAGCTCCTGCGCGCGGATATCCTCGTTTTCGAGGTTTCCGCTGTTGTATATCTCGATTGCATCAAGATAGGAAAAGTCCATCTGATAATCGCCCTTGGGGATATAGCTTCTCTCGCGAAAGGGGTGCGCGTGCGAAACGAAGCCTCCGACGGCGTGGACCCTGTCACAGATCTCCTCGCCCGAAAGCGAGCAGAAGTCGGGGTTAGACACCAAAAAATCAAGGTCGATGCCGTATATCAGTATCTCCTGCGCGTGTCCGTAGTTGTGCTCGATGCCGAAAAAGACGTCGAAGTCTATCTCGTCGCCGACCTTCTTTGCGTCGAGGTATGCGTTCCAGTAATACAAAACGCGTTCCTCCCAGCTAAGCTCCTTTGGCACACAGTTGTTGCCGGTAAGGAAGTGATTGGTCAGTGCAAAGCCCGAATATCCCGCGTTCTTCGCCGCGATGACCTGCTCGGGTGCAGTCGATGCCGCGCAGCCGCTGCATTCCTTCGAATGCACGTGTAAATCGTAAAAGTATTCCATATCCGCCTCCGAAAAGCGATTCGTCGTCCGAATTATTTATACCACTTTTCGCGACGGTTGTAAAGTCAATATTTGATTTTTATCCCCAGATAAACCGCCTTTTCGTCGATGCGCTCTGCGTGATCGATCGCGTTGGCGAGCGTCGAAAACTCAGACGCGGGAAGAAAAAACTCCTCACCGCTCCCCTTTTTGAACCTGTGATATGCCGAAAACTCCTTCATCGCTTGTCCCTCCGTGTTTTTTACTTACACGGATAGTATATGCACACGACGAATCAAAAATACCAAAGGGCGATGCACCATAGTGATAAATCGCCTTAAAATCGCCATTTTTGCACAATACTGCATCAAAAATCCGCGATATACGCTCGTATTATCGCGGATTTCTTCTTTGTCTTGCGACAAAACTATCTGATTTTAAGGTGCGT
>JAFXDO010000073.1 GCA_017563195.1 Clostridia bacterium
AGAAATCCGCGATAATACGAGCGTATATCGCGGATTTTTGATGCAGTATTGTGCAAAATTGGCGATTTTAAGGCGATTTATCACTATGGTGCATCGCCCTAACGTGAAGCTTGTTTTTCTTTTTATAGGAATATGAATTTTCATTGTATTTTCAAGGGCTTTGACGAAAAACTCGACTGTCGTACAAGCGTACGCCGACGCTCGTTTTTCGCCAAAAACATCCTCATTTCTCTCTGACCGATTTGTAGCCTTTGGCTACAAACCGAAAGGATGCAGAGGCTTCTGCATCCTTTTACTTTAGAATTCGGCGTTTTTTCGTCTGCCGACAAACAGCGCAGCCATCATCGCAAAGGCGGACAGCGCGAGCATCAAAAGCGCGAAGATGCTTCCGCGGTCGCCGGGAGTCGGGATCTCCGACTCGGTCGAATCAGGCGTCTTATCGCTTTCGTCTACGACCGACGAGTCTGCGTTTTCGCCCGATGAGCCGCTGTCCTCGCCCGCTTGACCGCTTGAGGAATCGCCATCATCCCCCGCCGCGTTGCCCGAGGAATAGACGATTATCTCGTCGATAAAGGTCCAGCCGGCACTCAAGACCTCACCGTCCTTACCGACGAGCTCGCCGAGGTGCTCTATTTCAACCATAACGTATCTGCCCGAAGCGTCGTCGCAGGCGAGTGTTTCGGCATAGGTCACGGCGTCGGCCGCATCGGTGGGCTTTTCGGTGTTGAGCGTCCCGATCGACTCGTATTCGCCGTTTCGCTCGTCGCAAACCGAAAAGGTCACGCTCTTCGGCGCGTATATGCCGACGCCGATCTCGTTAAGAAAACCGACGGTAAAGCCCGAAATATCCTCGTAATTCCTGCCGAGGTCGAGCAGTATTACAAAATTACCCGCCGAATTCACGTCGGATTGATTGAAGCCGATATACGCACCGCTCGAATAATAGCCCGACCCGCCGTCGGGCTTGGTGCCGAAAATGCCGTCGACGAGCAGCTTGCCGTCGTCGGGATACGCCGCCGACGCGGGAGTGATAAGATCGTAGTGCTTCGCGTGCGAGATCACGTTTTCCTCTGCAGAGGCGCAGATCATTGCAAGCAACGGCAGAAGGAGCGCGAGTGCGATTGCAAATGTTTTTTTCATTTTCATTATACCCTTCCGAATATTTCTGCAATTAATATCTGTATTTTCCTCCAAAATTATGCACCGTCTTGATTATTGCAGAGAAAAATGATAAATTATCACCTGTAATTGTAAATTCGGAGTTGATTTTTTGAAAACAGGGCTTGTTTTGAGGGCGGCGGCTTCCGCAGGATATATTCCGCCCGAGCGAGCCGCTTACGATCGGCAGGATGGAGCACGACAAGGATAATGTCCGCGCGGTCTACGATATCGGCGTTGCCGACGCAAAACGTGAAACAGAACGACTTCCGGAACGGCTCAATAAATGAGCCCGACCGTCAAAGCGACGGCAAGCAAGCTCCTTACACACTTGAAATAAAAAAGCAAGCTTCATAATAAAATGAAGCTTGCTTCTTTTTTGAAATTGTAGCTTAAAATTTTTTAATCGGGGAGCTTTGAAGTTTCGTTTAACGTCTGCTCGACAAGCTCGTAGCTTCTGACCATCGGGATATCGTAGAAGGTGTCGGTTCCGTTGGCGTTATAATAATCTATATACGCGCAGAACGAAATATCAACCTGCTTCGGAACACCGTAAAGCGTGACGTAGAAGACGAAGTTTTCGTAGTCCGCGAAGTTGGTACCGTCTCCGGCCTCGGAATTGCTTATCCACTTGACGATGTTGTTCGCCGATTTATAGAAGGTGTTGGGATTGGAGTGGTCGAGCACTTCTCCGTTATCGACAAACACCGTGGGAAGCGCGATGATTCCGACGTCGGCAACGTCCCAGTAATCGGTGACGCTGTCGGTCGTGCTCGTAGGCAGCTTGCGGATGTAATCCTCGGTATAAAGCGCGCCGAGACGGATCGCAGGCGATACCGTGCCGTCCTCCGCCGTATAGTTTGCGCTTATCTTCGCGCCGAGAGTCACAACGGGGGTGTAGCTGTCAACAAGCCAGAGCCTGCCGCCCGCCTTGATATCCTCACCGCTTACCTTGATCGCACGGGTGCTGTCCCAAACGTGGTCGGGATAGCTGTAGTCGTAGTAGTTGGTTTCGGATTCGGGCTCGCTGTAGATGCTCGGGTAGACGGTGGTGCCGTTTGCAGTCGTCACCTGAACGAAGTATTCGAAGCCGACGAAGTTGTTATTCTCATCGACTGCACAGAATTCCTTAAGTCCGACCTTGAATTCAACGACCGTCTGATCCTTACTGCCGATAGCGTTGTTGATGCTTACTCCATCGGCAGAAGCGAGGACCGCATATTCGTTACCGTAGCGGAAGCCGTAGGTCTGAGGATATGCCTCCCAAACCCAGACACCGTCGCTGAGATTTTCCTCAAGCTCCTTGGTATTGCCAAACATCGCGGATTCATTGTAGCCGTAGCTCTTCAAGCCGTCATCGGTGTTTGCGACTGCCGAAAGCAGGTTGGGATAGCTGAGCTTGCCATCGGAATAGACAAGGTCCTTTGCCGCACGCTGTAAAAGCTCGTCGGCAACTTCAGTATGTGTGGGCGTTACGGGGTCTACGTCAAGCACACTGCTTCCGCCGTTTGCAAGGCTGTAGTAATTTTCGTACTTGGTCTTTGCGTTATCGTTTTTAAGCCAAAGCTTGAAGGACACGTCTTCGCTGTATGCAGATTCGATCACAGCCGCAACGTAGAGGTAGTCGTGATCGGCACGGAGCTGATACTTATAATCAACGCCGCTTTCGTTTCTGTAATCGGTCGCGTTTGCGCTTCCGTCTACGCTTATCCAGCCGTTTTCGCTCCAGCCTGTGTCGCCGAGACTGCCGTCAACCTTGACTGCGTCGGGCGCGATATGCTCGAGCGGAACCACCTTTTCACTCGTGAAGTACATCCAGGTAAGCGAGTTGCCGTACTTCAGGAAGTTGGGCATACAGTAGTTTCTCACGTCAAGAGAATCCTGAATCGAATCGTTGCAGGCAACTCTGGTAACCGTATAGGGAACGTAATAGCCGGTATATCGGTGATCGTTCACAGACTTACGGTTGAGCTTGGTTTGAGACAGGGGAATCTCACCCTTATATTCCTTGACCAGTGTAGGTGAGTCGTCTAAAATCTCACCGTCGCTCCCCGGAACATGCGAATAGACTATGATAGGTCGCGAGGGTGCCGTCGCGCTATTCAAATCACCAAGAAGGCTAACAAGGCTAACGTCGAACGTCAGAATATCGCCCGCGCCCCATTTTTGTATGTGATCGTATGTGATTTGTGCACGGACATTTCTGGTGTCCTCCTCCTTGCTCGGATAGTATGTACCGAGATTGATCGCATAGTAAAGATCGGCGTCCGAATCAAGTATTTTCGGACTTTCCACACCCACCTGCGTTGACAGCTTACCCGTGACGGTATAGCTGCCGTCGCCGTTGTCCTTTAAAGCAACCTGTACCCAGTGCTGCATTTTCGTTGCGGCTTGCTCATAAATTTCATAATTGTCGTATATAAAGCCTGCCGAATCAAAGCCCTGAATGCTGGAAGCGTTCTTGTGCGTTACCCAGAAGGGAACGGTTTCTGCGACGGGTGCGGGATAATAAAGCTCAAGCTGATCGTCCTCGTTTGTGCTGAGAACGGTATAATCGAAGCAAACGTAGTACCTGAGATCATCGGGATCGCAATGCACCGAATCAAGGTCTATCATAAACTCAAGATAGGTCTTGCCGTTGATCTTCTGTACAGAATACTTATAATGCTCGCCGTTTTTCTTCGGCGTAATTGTTCCGTTGACAAGATAGAAATCGGGTGCCGCCTCGGGGTTGTTGTCCCAATAATCCGCTGCGTAGGAACCGCTGTACTGATCATCGAGCAGGTTGAAGCTGTACATATGGTTCGGGAAGTAGTGTATCTGAGTGGTATCCACCGTAGTTTCCGAGTCTGAATACGTGTGCTTGTAAAACTCGAATTCGCAGGTGTTGACACCGTCTGCGTTCGCAACTATCGTCTCGCGCTCGTCAATACCGTTATCGAGCCAGATATCGAAGCTTGCGTCGTTTTCCTCGGTGATCTCCATATCGATGACAGCCGCGCCGTAAAGATATCTGTTTCCGACGTAAACCGAGTAATCGTATTCGAGCAGAGTGCCCTGATAGGGATAGCGGTTGTAGGCACCGTTCGTGCCGTCGACGTGGGTCATATTCTCCCAGACGTTTTCGTCGAGATTGCCGTCTATAACCACCGTGTCGATCATATCGCCGTAGGTGACCTTCGCGGAATACTTGTCGTAAAGCGCCATATACGCGTTGTATGCGGTGCTGTTGCTTTTTGAATATGTGTAATAGAAGTCCTCGTCCAATTTGCCCATCGCGGGGTGAATAAGCGAGCTCGTCTTACTACCGGAGCCTGCGCCGATGCCCGAGTCCTCAACGGAAATGTAATAGCTGAACAAAACCTCGCCGTCGTTTTCGGGCGAAAGCTTCGGTGCGATCTGCAGATCGTCGAGGCTGAGCTTGAACTCGACAAGAACGACCTGCTGTCCGTTTGCATCGGTAAGGAAGCGGAATTCCACGTCGCCGCCGACGCACTCGCCGTCGACGCCTGCGACGTTCGCAGCGGTTTCGCTCTTGAATCCATCGTCAAGGTAAACGTAGCTGTCGGTCTTGGCGACAGTGCCGTCGTGATAGAAGTTGACTATTCTTCTGGGGGTGGCGGTGTCGTCGCTTTTACCGTAAGGAGAAACGATGAATCTGAGCAGCGATCTTGAGTTGTTGTCGTTTACGTTTGTATCCCACGCCTTGCCCGACGCCATTCTGATATATGCCGCGCCGTAGATATAGTCGTTATCTGCCTTTATGTCGTAAATAAGTCTTTCGTATTCCGAGACCGTCGCAGGAGGGTCAGTAACATCAGGATCAGTAGGCATTACCCTGTCGGGGGTCGCCGATCTCTTTGCGTAATCGAAGCGGTTGTCACCGCCGCGGATAGCGGTCCAATGCGGCTCGTCAAGCTCGCCGTCGACGGTTATACTCTCGGATGCGTGTCCGACGTAATTCTCCATGGGAAGCTCTTTGCGTATGCTGACGTCAAGGTCTTTCGTGAAGGAGTTGTTCTTCAGTCCTATACCGCAGCTCGACCAAGCGCGTGCGTCTTTACTGTTTTCATAATCGTCTCTCCACAAGCCGACGGTTATACTATAGAACATACCGTCCGGAACGTCATCATCGTCAACGCGTGCGTTGGTGTTAGCGTATTTATAGTTATTTGCATCCTTATCCACCGTGTCGAGCGGAACCTTAAACTCATAAACATAGTAGGGGCCGACACCCTTTGCGGCAGATACGAGTCCGCTTTCGGAGTCGGGCAACACTCTGAGATCAGGGGCGCCGTTTGACGTCGTGTACATACGCGCCACATACGAAATGCTCGGCGCATTGCCGTCCTTCTGGCAATAAAGCACTATGGAATGCGTCTGCGCATTATCCTCGTTGAAAATACGCATTTCAAACGAAGTTCTGTCGGAATCCAGCGCATACACGTATACTGCGGCGTAAAGATACTCACTGTCGGTACGAACGTCGTATTTGAACTGAAGCTCGTCCCACATAAACTTGTTGAGGGTTTTTTCTCTATAGTCCGACTTTTCGTTATAACGTGCGTTGTCAACGCTGAGCAGCAGGGCTGCGTCAGTAGTAGATGCAGATGCCGTAACCGAGTCCTTAAAGTTCTCGGGAACCTTGTCTTTACCCTCGTAAAAGCCGGTCATTCCCGCCCATATAGCCTCGTCGAACACGCCGTCGACGGTTATTGCGCCGGGGATGACCTCTTCGTTGCCCTCCGTGCCGCTGAGGTCGTTCACGTAGTTGACCTGCATGCCCGTGTCGGGCCAGTTTTCGTAGGTGGGGAGAGTGGTCGTCATCACGTCTCGGGTTCTCGAAAACTCGGGATGATAGAGATGGTCATAGCGGTATGCGTCGGATATAGGATTATCGCGGGGAACGCCGGTCGACACGTAATAGTAAAGCTTTTTCTCTGTGTCGTAGGTGTCGAGCGCGCGGTTGCGGAACTCGAAGGTGACGGTTCTGTCAGCCGCCAGCTTCTTCGTGTGCTCGAGCTGATACGCTTCGCGCGCAGGAACTGTATAGGAGGGGCTGGCTTCGGTGTTGTTTGCGTAACCGGACTGACCCTCTACGCTGAGAATCGACCTTCCATTGTTGCTTTTGTTCTCGGCAGGATCGGCGTAATAGGTCTTTTTTTCACCTCTCGCGATATAGTAATATCCGGTTACGGGATCTTTTTCGGCACCTTCGGGAAGCGATCCGCTGCCGTTCTGGTAATAATACTCGTCACCGCCCTGCTGCGCCTTGGGAGTAATAGTAACCGCGCCGTCTTCATCAACTTCGACGGTAAATTCGAAACCGCCGGTCGTACCGCGGACGGGATCTTCGGTGGTGGTGGGGTTTTCGTCGCTGAGATATACGTAGAAGATGGCAGTATTCCTGTCCTCGGGCAGCTTAATAGCCGCAGAAAGGTAGAAATAATTATAGTCTGTCCTCATCTGGTATCTGTATTCAAGCGATTGGTTCTTTTCCTCGGGCTGATCGTTGCTCCACACGCCCGTGCTTGAATTGACGTCATACCATAGGCTCTGCCTCCAGCCTGTATCGGAAAGCTCTCCGTCGATTTCTATAATTTCGGGAATATACTGGCCGTCTGCGTTCCTTTCGGATTGGTTTTCTGTGCCGTCCTTGGCGACGCCGTAGCCGTGCGCAAGTGCAGAAATGACCGTAGCGGGTATCATACCCAGAACGAGAACTGCGGTCAAAAGCCACGCGACTGTTCTTTTCATTGAAATGCCTCCACAAAATTTGTATATTATGCCCATTTTTACATTTAGTCATAATAGTATACTACTGTTTTTGCACAAAGTCAACAGTATAATGAAAATTTTGCTTCTTGAAAATCGCAGAGCCTTTGCCGATAACGCATAAAAACAGTCCGAAGAGCGTCTCTTCGGACTGTTTTTGGCGTGTTTTTGTGTTATTCTGCGTTGTACTCGGGGATCCAGTCGTCGTTTTGCGTGATCTTTTCGATCATATCGTAGCTTCTTACGATGGTGTGATCGTAGAAGCTGTCGGTATTCGCGGACGCATAGAAGTCCACGTAGCCGCGGAAGCTTACGTCAACGTTCGTCGGTACGCCGTACAGCGTTACGTAGAAGACGAAGCTTTCGTAGTCTGCGAAGTTACTCCATTCATCGTCGGTCTTAGAACCGATCCACTTGACGATATTATCGCCCGAAAGCGCCATCGCGTCGGGGGTCTCGAGCGTAAGCTCGTTGCCGCCGAGCATTACTGTCGGGAGCATCACGATACCCATATCGGCAACGTCCCAATAGTCGTTCCTCGAATCGGTATACATTTCGCTGTAGTTCGCGTCCTCGGGATTGAGCGTTTTATCGTCGGTCGCTCTCCAGTTACGGAGATAATCCTCGGTGTAAAGTGCGCCGAAGCGAAGCGCATTATACTCATTGCCGTCGTTAGCGACATAACTCGAGCTTATCTTCGCGCCGAGCGTTACCACGGGCATACAGTGGTTACGCAGTCTTATTTCGCCCGACTGCATATCCTCAACCGTTACCCTTTCGGCGGTCTCGCTCGACCAATCCCAATAGGGCATATAGTTTTCGTAATACGAATACTCGGAGTCAGGCTCGGTGTGGATGATGGGGTAGCAAAGCATCTCCGACACTCCGCTATAGAAATACGTCGCCTGTGTGAAGTATTCGAAGCCGACGAAGTTATTATTTTCATCGACTGCACCGAATTCCTTAAGTCTTACCTTGAATTCGACCCAAGTCTTATTCTCATCGTTCGCAGACGACTTCATCACCGCGCTTTGATTACCGAACACGAGCTTCGTGGTATTGATCGTCGGGTAGTATTCCCCGCTCGTCATATTTTCCTGAATCTCCTCGGTATAGCCGTAGAGCGCAGATTCCTCATAGATGTCCGACTCATAGAGTCCGACCACGTTACCCACGGGCTTGGTGAGGTCGCTTGCGGTATTCTTACCGAAGATGAGGAGGTTATTGTAGTTTATCGTCTTATTCTCCGCATTTACGGTGATATTACCGTTTGCGCCGACATAGTTCTCGCCGTTCGCCCAATCGTAGGATGCGTCGGGAAGAACAAGATCAAGCGTACTGCCGCCGTCCATATAGGAAATGCGGTAGAAGTTGGTATAGGTATTCGCTTCATCCTTACCCTTGAGCCAGATCCTGAAGTCGGGAGCATACTCGCTCGAGTAGGGCTTATCCAGCTCTGCCGCGACGTAGAGATACTCGTCGTCGGTGCGGAGCTTGAAGCGGTAGGAGTTTTTCTTATCCGCGGTGAGCGAATCCTGATAGGTTCCGTTTACAGAGTCGATCACCTCTGTCCAATCGATATTATCCCACGCGGATTCGTTAAGGTCGCCGTCGACCTTGACCACCTCGGGCGAAAAGTGAGAAAGCTGCTTGATGCTGCCGTCGTTATCGCTGTCCCAAGAGGTACTCGTGGGAAGCGTAGATACGTATTTGGCATCATCGATATCGATCTTATCGGTAGCGGAGGTGATGAAATAGGAGCAACGGTAGTCGGAGTCGGTGATTTCGAGGTTTTCGCGCGTTTTTCCTTCCTTCGAAATTACGTAAGAGTGAGGCAGAAGCTGACCGCTTGTACCCGACTTCACCTGTGTTCCGATAGTCGTACTAAGCGCACCGAGATTGATGCCGCTGAAGACGAACCTGTCGCCTACCTCCCAGGTATTCATATAATTTACAAGATCTTTAACTATCTGTCTGTGCTCTCCGTCATAATGAAGCGCATATGCTATCCAGCCGCTTTCAAGCGAGAGCAAGCCGCTTCCGTCCTCGGTAGCCGCCGGCTTCCCTACCATAAATTCGGAATGCTTGATATATTTAAGCTCGTAAATGCCGTTGCCAACAGGCGCAAAAACTGCTCTTTCCCACCAGTTGTGCTTGGTAAACTGCTCCTTGTACTTGGTTTCGCTGTCGAACAGAATGCCCCAATATTCCTCAGGGAGATTATTAACCGCATCGAAATTATAGTGTGTCACCCACAAATTACAGGATGCCGTTTCGATAGGCGGGTAATAAAGCGTGAGAAGCTCATCGTCGTCGGAGGTGTCTGCAGTATCGTTGCCATACTCGTGCGCCGCCGAAACGTAATAATTGAAGCCCTTGCTTCTGTCGCAATGGAAATTATCGAGGTCGATCATAAACTCGATATAGGTCTTGCCGTTTATGGTGGTAGTCGCCCAATCGAAGTTGGACTTGTTGATTTCGGTCTTCTCGCCACCCTTTTCCTGATTGTAATACCAGTTCGGGGTCGAGCCGCCGCAGGCGTATCCGCCCGAGTTGGAGAGTCGCTCCGCATCGGCGTCATCGGTAAGATAGAAGGTATAGTAATAGTTTTCGAAGCTTTCCTGCGTTCCGTCGCCGACGAAGGCGGTTTCCTTGGAGGTCGTCGCGTCGTTATCGTAGGTCCAGTAGTTTTCGTCGATATTATTGTCTATCCAAAGCTCAAATCTCGTGTGACCGTCGTTTTTCGCAACGAATGCGTTATCGGAGAAGACTGCTTCTTCGTCAATGATCGCCGCACCGTAGAGATAGCCCTCGCCCGCATAGATCTTATAGCGATAGCTGAGCGAGTTGCCCTTTGTGGGCTCGGCGGCGTAGGTGCCGTTTACAGAGTCGACCTCCTGCATAACCACCGTCGTTTTCGCGTCGCCCGCCCAATATTTCTCGTCGAGCTTGCCGTCGACGACGATGTCGCCGATCATATCGCCGTAGGTGAATGCCCTGCCGGTGTCGCTGCCCCAGCTGGCTGCATTGGGGTAAACGCCGCTATCGTTTCTCGGATGTACGAGACCCGAATCCGTTTGGTCGACCGAAACGTAGTAATTGAACAGTGTTTCGGTGTTCGCCGCGTCAAGGTCAAGCTCGTAGCCCAGAGCCTCCCACGAAAGTCGGAACTCAAACGCATACGCGTCGGCGTTTCCGTCGTCGTCGTAATCAATAGGGAGTCTCGTGCTGTCGAAGCGCTTCTTGTCGCGGTTATAAATGTTTGTGCTGTCCGCAGCGGTATCGTTTGAAAATCCGGGAAGCGCGTGATTTATATTGCCCGGGTTTTTGTACCAGATATAGGGATACCGACTATCATCGTTAGGCATTATCACGGTGTAATAGTCGTTAATATTGACCGCACTGTAAACGTCGACCTCACTGCACCAAAAGTGCTGAGAATAGCCCTGATTAACGTGAATACGGATATACTTTGCCGTTACCGCATGATCAAGAACTACGGTATATTCGTATTCGTGCATGTATCCCTCGGTTTGACCACTCTTAGCCGGTTCGCTTGGAGTATAGTAGTATTTATTGTTCGTGGTATCCTTATACGTCTGTACTCTGTTACAGGTGCTTTCGATCGGGGTCCAGCTCACTCCGTCAAGCGAGTAATAGACGTCTGTAATATCCCTAGGAACCGAAATTCCGTACATACCGGGGTCAGATCCGCTGGTACCCCCGCTGAAGTACGCCTTTACGGCAGATACCGACTGCGCGCTTGCAAGCGTGAAGTCCATTTCCAAAGAGGCTACGTTTGACCAAGCCTCGTACATAGAGCTCCATGCAGGGCGGTCTGCATAGCCAAGTTCTGCAGAAGAGTGGGCATAGCTTCCGTCATTCAGCTTACTTCCCCAAGTCTCCGAATAGGTTCCGCCGGTTTCGTTCTTCTTGGTGTTTACGAAAAATTCGCGGCGGCTTGTACCGTTATTAACCTTATAGCTCGACATAGTGAGCATCTGCGACGCGGTTGCGCTATAGCCGAGGCGGCTTTCGGCATTCTGTATCCAAAGCTTTAACGCGTCGTCTGCGCTCCAGTTGCCCGAAACGATCGCCGCGCCGTAGATGTATTCATAGTCCGCGGAGATCTTATAGGCAAACCGCTTCTGATCGAAATTGGTGTAATTGCCGTAGGTTTTCGTGGAGGTCTTTTCCCTGCCGTCAACAAAGTTATCCGCCGCGGTGAGCGCGCCCCAAAGCCGTTGGTCGAGCTCCGCGTCGTCAAATTTAATCTCTTCGGTAACCGAGAGCTTCTTTTCCTTTGCCGCGCTTATCTGCGAGGCGGTGATCTTGTTGTACTTGTTCAGCTCATAGCTGTACTGAGGATAGGTGGCGTAATAAACCGAAGAGTCATCTGCGCATGCGCCGGTAAACGCCATAGAACGAGGGGTATCCGAGCCGGGGATGCCGTATCTGTCTGCAACGCAGATCGAGAACACGATCTCGTCGTTGATTCTGGGAACCGCGTCGAGCGCGACCTTGAATTCGAAGTTCCAGATGTCGCCGGTTTGCTCAACGCTTCTCGTCGCCTCAAACTGCTCGGGATCGTGAGTATCAACGAGACCCTGGCCCCAGCCGAGACCTGAAGGTACGTTTCCGCTGTCCGTTTCGCGGTTGATCCAGCAGTTTGCGTAGGTGGAGAATATCCGACCGTAGGTCGGGTCGCCCTTTATGTAATTGGAATACAGCGATCTGATCTGAATGACCGATTCGGGGAGGCACTCGCCATCGGTGTGACCGAAGGTCGCGTTGTCGGTTTTTTCGAAAGAATTGTCCTGTCCGTCCCATTCCTTCTCGTTTCTGACGTCATCGAAGAACATTACCCAAAGGTCGGGAGACGTGGTTACGGTATAGTCCGTACCCTTGACTGTCTCGGTATAGATATTTATCGGGGGTACAAACGCAACGACTGCGCCGTAAAGGTAGTCGCCGTCAACTCGAAGCTCATACTTGAATCTAACGTGCGCGCGGCGATCATTGATATCGTTGGACTGATATTCGTAATAGCCGAGGTTTTTGCTTGAATCCTTTATAAGGAAATGGCTGACGTTACGCTTTACGCCCGTGCCGTAGAGCGAGTCGCCGTCGAGCGAAATATATCCCTCGGCAGCACTGTTATTTTTATAGGGGTAGCATTCCTCACCGTGAATGGTGTAGTTGGTAAGATCCGCCCAGACAGCCTCATCGAATTTACCGTCGACCTCAACGGCATAGGGAAGATTGTCGGCGTCGCTTGCATAGGTCGTGTTGACAGGGGTTCCGCCTGCGGTGCCGTCGTTTTTGATAGGCCAGAAGTCGTAATCGGGGACAACCACGCCGTGATCAAGGCTCACCTTAGGGTGAACGAGCGAATGAACGAGCTTGTTCGCGTCGGTAAAGTCGACCGACACGTAATAGGTCACGTTTTTAATATCGGAGAAGGTTTCAGAGATTCTGTTGCGGAATTCGAAGCTTACCGTCTGCGATTCTTCGTTCTCGGGCTCGAAATCGAGCTTGCTGTATTCCGAAGCGTACGCAGAGGTGATTTCGGAATCGGTGATGGCAACGCCGCTCCATTTGCTGAAATCGTAGCTTACCTTGTTTTCTGCATCAAGGTTAATATCGAAAACGAGCTTGTCGGTGTAGCCGTTAGAGGTTTCCTGCGTGTCCTTGAAATAAACGGTAAAGGTTGCAGTCTTTACGTTTTCGGGCATAGTGACAGACGCGCCGATATAAATCTGTACGTAATCCGCGCGTATCTGATATTTATAATTGACTCCCGTATATTTCGAGTCGGGGGTTTCGCTGTTCCAATAGCCCGTCGTGCTGTCGACGTAGCTAAAGCCGCTTTCGGGCCAGCCGGTATCGGAAAGCTTTCCGTCTACGACTATCGTTTCGGGGATATACTGTCCCGGTGCCTGATCGAGCGACTGATTGTCGTGCGCCGAATTATATACGCCCTTTCCGCGTGCAAACGCAGTGATGACAGTTGCGGGTATCATTCCGAGAACGAGCACCGCGATTAGGATCCATGCGACTGTCCTTTTCATTTTTTGTGTCTCCCTCAAGAAAAATTTCAAAAGTCTATAAAAATATTAAGTAAATGTAAACTTTCACGAACACAGTATACTCCCCTTTTTTGTCAATGTCAACAGAATTCAAACAGAAAAACAGCCCGAAGAACGTCTCTTCAGGCTGTTTTTTGTGTGAATTTGTTCGTTATTTGGCGTGATCCTTGATCCAATCGCCGCCGTTTGTGATGCTTTCGATCATTTCGTAGCTTCTTATGATCGTATGATCGTAATAGCTTTCGGTATCGGTCGAAGCATAGAAATCGACGTAGCCGCGGAAGCTTAGCTTTACGTTCGTCGGAACGCCGTAAAGCGTCGCGTAGAACACGAAGTTTTCGTAATCCGCGAAGTTGCTCCATCCGTCGGGTGCCGCATTGATCCAGCCGACGATGTCGTTCGCAGAAAGCGCAAGCGCATCGGGTGTTTCGAGCGTAAGCTCGTCATCGCCGAGCATTACCGTCGGGAGCATTACGATACCGACGTCTGCAACGTCCCAATAATCGTTCATCGGGGCGGTGTACATTTCGTTGTAGTTCGCGTCACCCGGCTTAAGCGTCGTTTCGTCGGTCGCTCTCCAGTTGCGGAGATAATCCTCGGTGTAAAGCGCACCCATTCGGATAGCCTGACCTTGGTTGTCGCCGTTCGAGTCAATATAGCTCGGGTTGATCTTCGCTCCGAGAGTTACCACGGGCATACAATGGTTGCGAAGCTTCATGTCGCCCGACTTGATATCGTCGGCAGTTACCTTTGCGGAGGTCCTGTCATACCAATTCCAAATAGGCAAATTAGTCTGATATCTCTCGTCCTTCGACGCAGGCTCGCTGTAGACAAGCGGGTGGAATACGTCGTAGTCGCTATAGCTTGCCTCTACGAAATATTCAAAGCCGTTTTCGCCTCCGAATTCCGAAAGTGCAACCTTAAACTCAACAGCCGTGCCGCTTGATACGTTTGTGGTCTTAGCCGCCATCGTCGCGCATTCCTCGCCGAGCTTGAGCTTGGTGGTCTTGATAACGGGATAGTACTCGCCCATTCCCGCGAAGTTTTCCTGAATCTGCTCGGTGTGACCGAAGAATTCCGAATCGGCATAGCTGCAAAGATATTCATAGTTGCCGTTTGCCGCATCGGGGTTCGCGCCCGCGGGGGTTTTGGATTTGTTTTTGATGAAGTTCAAAAGGTTCTTGTACTTCAGATAATCATCCGTCGCATCGACCTCTCCGACAGGACCGACGATCGCAAGCTCTTTTCCGTCCGCAACGGGATAATCAAGCGCGAGATCGCTTTCGGTCAGAGCGGCAATACCGTTCGTGCCGTTCGCATGTGCGATAGAATACTGATAATCCCAAGTGGTCGATTCGCTGTCGGTCTTGAGCCAGAGCGTGAAGCTCGGCATATGCCAATCATAGGTAACGTTTTCGAAGATCGCGCCGACGTAAAGGTAGGTTCCGTCGGTACGAAGCTGATATCTGCAGAGCTCTGAAAGCTCATTGCCGCTGCCGTCGATCCTGCTTTCGCCTCTGAGCTTACCGTTTGCGTTTTCGATGACGGTTATCCACTGATCGTCCGCCCAAGCAGGCTCCTTGATCTCGCCGTCTACGGTAATTACCTCAGGCGCAAAGTGGGTAAGCGGCTTGATGCTGCCATCGGCGTCGCTGTCCCAGGAAATATTAGTGGGAACGCTTGCAAAGTATTCCTTTCTTTCGTCGTCGATCCTCTGATCCGCCTTTTTCACCAGCGTTGCGCTCGACTTGGGGATAAACGCAGGCTCATACCATTGCAAGAGCGCATCATAGGTGATGTAGCCTACTTCTTCCGAAGAAGTATTTTTGTAATTATAACCGGACTGTTGGGAAAATGCGGTTCCGCTTTTTTCCGTGGGAGTAGCTTCGATAAACGCCTTAACGTTGGGATCGAGATCAAATTTGATCACATCGCCTTTGTAAAGCTTACGTACCCATTCCGAGCAGTTATCGTTATTTTGGCTCGAATAGTTAAGATTCAGCTTGCCCGTCGGGTCTATACCCGCCTCATTCGCTTCATCGGGATGATTCAACCAGTAGTTCCAGTCGTTACCCTTATTGATACCGTAAACAAAGCAGTTTTCCGGTATCTCGCTGAGTATAAAGGGCTTGCCGTCATTGGGATCCTTAAAGCCGTCTCTCTTATCGTATACTTTGTAGGTGTCGGCCTCGCCCGTGGGCTCGAAAATGATGAATGCCCACCAAGCACTCGACTCGGGCTGCCAATACAGGTTTGCATCCGTGCCTGCCGCTTCGATGAATTCTCTTGTGAAGATTACGCCTGCGCCCTCATCAAACATATGGTTTACGTGGGTCAGCCACAGCGGACGCTTGTTTTCCTCGACCTTGATCGCGGGAGAGAAGAGCGTAAGTGTTTCGTCGTCCGATGTATCGTCGGTATCGGTACCGAACGCGTGAGTTGCCGAAACGTAGTAGTTGAAGCCCTTGCTTCTGTCGCAATAGAAGTTGTCAAGGTCGATCATAAACTCGACGTAGGTCTTGCCGTTGACCGTCGACATACCCCAGCTCCAGTTGCTCTGGTTTATGCTGATCTTGAGCTTTTCGGTAGGTGTCAGGTTGGTTTTGTTCGGGTCGTTATACTCCTTGGGAGCCGAGCCGCCGCAGACGCTCTTGTCGCCCGAAGCAGCAATTACGGGCGTAGCGCCGCCGACCAGCTCCATATTGTCGACCATGTATATATTGTAGTAATAATTTGTGAAATACCGAACGTCGAATCGTCTGTCGACGGTATAGCCCGCCTGATTTTCTCTGTCTGCATAGTACTCGGTGTCGACGACAACGTTCGTCTTGTTGTTATTGTCGCCCGGCCATTCGTATTCGTCGATGCAGTTATCGATCCATATATCGAATCGGGTGTGTGCGACGTCCTCCCATACGTAGGGCTTTTCCGACGATACCGCCGATTGATCGATCACCGCGGCACCGTAAAGATAGTTGTTGCCTGCGTAGACGATATAATCGTATTCGAAGGAGTTACCCTTTTGAGGCTGGCTCCCCCAGATGCCGCTTTCGGCGTCAACGTGGATCATTTCGACGCTTTCGTCGAGCCAGTATTTTTCCTCAAGCTTGCCGTCGATAACAATGTCGCCGAGCATATCGCCGTAGCTGAACATCGTGCTGCCGTCATAGACCTCGTCCATAAGCCAGTTATCGCCCGTACGGTCGGGGTGTCTGCCCGTATTGTTTCTCGGGTAGACAAGGCTTGAGACGTTTTTCCCATTTTCTCGTCTGTCAGCCGAAATATAATAGAAGAACAGCTCATCGCCCGATTTGGCTGCAAGGTTATAATCTATGCCGAGCAGCTCGAGCGATATTCTGAATTCAACAGCCTTTGTCGTGCCGTAAATGTCCACAACCGCATAGTCGAATTGATTGACGTCGACGTTCGCCGTAGGATCGTCACTGTCTGCAAGTCCGTCGAGATAAATGCCGTTTAAGGACATCGACCTGCGGCTTCCGTCGAGATACATCGTCGCAGCGTAGTACATACCGTGAGCCTCGGTGCCGCATACGTCGATTTCGCTGAACCACAGAAATCCCAAGCTTACAGGAGTTATTTCAAGCTTAATGTATCTGGCCGCAACATGTTCGGGGAGATCCAACGTTATTTTGTAAGAATGCATATGACCGTCACCGGCGTCAGGCTGATCGTCTGAAATAACAAGTTCTTTTGACATCGTTGCATTCGCGTCGGTCCAATTCTGTCCGTCAGCCGAATAGGATACGACGACAGACTTCGGGATGTAAATGCCTGCCATACCCTTGTCTGAGGTAGTATCTGTACCGCCGCCCATATAAAGATCCAGTTTCTTTACAGCGTACAGCTCGTCAAGCCCCAAAACAACAGGCGTGGTGTTATTGAATCGTGCATACATTTCAGAGCTTCCGTAGCCGTACGTTCCCGTGGTATCATGAACGCCGTTTGTGAGAATTCCGAGCAAGCTTTCGTAGGAATCTTCGTTAGTATAACGCGTACCGCTTACCGAAATTATATTAAGCTCATCTACGTTAGCCGCTTCGAGCTCGGGATATATCTTCTTGCGGTTGAGCCAGAGGCGAAGCAGATCGTTCGCGTCCCAAGCGCTTTCGCCCTGAAGAAGCACCGCGCCGTAAAGGTATTCATAATCGGCGGTGAGCTTATGTGCAAAGCTCGTTGCCTTGCTTTCGGTTGTGCTCTTTTCTCTGCCGTCGACGTAGTCGTCAGCCGCGGAAAGCGCGGTCCAAAGGTCCTGATCGAGCGTTCCGTCGTCGAAAACGTATCTGCTCGCGACGTCGAGCGATGCCGCGCCGTCGATCTGAGCCTTGCTTATGATATTGTTCTTATTCTTGTTGTAATTGTTGTGCGGGCGCGTATTATCGAAATTCTCTTCCCCGACAAGCTCTGCGGAGAACGCCGCGGTGCGGAGCACCTTCGAGCTTTCGACCGCATATCTGTCGGACACCAGAACCGAATATACGATGTTGCCCTTTTCGTCCCTCGGGACAGCACTCAGGAGCACCTTGAACTCAAAGCTCCAGATGTTGCCCTCTTTTCTGCTTCTCGTTGCAGAGAATTGAGACGCATCGCCGGTATCAACAAGCGCGCTGCCCCATCCCATAGCGGCGGGAACGTTATAGCCTGAGCCTGCATAGTTCATCGGCCAAACGTTTGCAAACGTCCTGAAAAGAGCGTTCCTTTCGGGTCCGTAGTCGGAAAACATCGATCTTATCTGAAGCGTCGCTTCGGGAAGGTAGGTTCCGTCGGTGTTCAGGTTGACCGTAGCCTCGCCTGCGTCGTCCTTATCCGGAGCAAAGCCGACGGGGTAGTCGCAACGCTTATCGTCGAAGAAGGTGATCGAAAGATCGGGAGAAAGCGAAACGGTGTGGTCCTTCGTCGTACCGTTTTCAAACGTGACGGTTTCCGTGTGAGTATTTATCGGAGGAACGTACGCCACAACGGCGCCGTAAAGATAGGTTCCGTCAACGCGAAGCTCGTACTTGAAGCGGATGTCCTTTCTGTTGCCGTCGGCGTCGTTGGAATTATAGTTTTCAATATAGCCCAGCTCGGGCTTCGTATTGGTGTAGCTGCCGAGATTGTGTCTTACACCGGTGCCGTTAACGGTATCGCCGAGAAGCGATTCATAGCTACCGTTTTCGTCAACGAGGCTCGACCAGATCGCCTCGTCGAATTTGCCGTCGACATCAATTTCGTAATCGAGGTTGTTATCTGCGGTAAGCGTAGTGTCGATATGTGTTCCGCCGGGGTTGCCGTCGGCGTCGGTAGGCCAATAGTCAAACGTAGGAACGTTTGCGTTCTCGGCATGGCCGTAGTTCGGGTGGAAGAGCTGATCGTAAACAACGTCCCCGTTGTCGTTTTTTCGGTCGGTCGGAAGCTCGAGCGAAACGTAATAGGTCACGTTACTTATAGAGGAGTCGAAAATATCGGACAAAAGATTGCGGAACTCGAAATCTATCACGTCTCTGCCGCTATCGGTCTTCGAAAGAACGTGCTTCAGCTGATATGCCTGCGCAGCAAGCGCACCGCTTTCGACAGTGCTGAGCTTATCGCCCTTGTTGTAGGGATCGTGCACAAACGCAGACATCTTCGTTTCGGCGTTAAGATCGAAGGAAATCGTGATAAAATCGCTGTAGCCGTTACTCAGCGCGCCGCTCTTATCGGTGTGCCCATCCTCCTTGAACCAGATTCTGAATCTGCCCGAGGTGACTCCCGAGGGCATAACGAAAGTAGCGCCGACGTAAAGCTGTTCAATGTCCGCGCGTATCTGGTATCTGTATGATGCGTCACCATTGGTGCCGTAAAGCGTCCTCGTTGTCCAATGTCCCGTGGTCGAGTCGACATCGTTCCAAAGCTGTCTGTCCCAACCGGTATCGGAAAGCTTGCCGTCCACAACTATCGTTTCGGGAATAAATTGCCCTTCAGCGTTGATGACAGACTGGTTATCGCGACCGTCACCGTACACGCCCTTTCCACGTGCAAACGCCGTAATAACCGTCGCGGGGATCATACACAAAAGAAGGATTGCAGAAAGAATCCTTGTGATGGTTTTATTCATAATTGTACCCCTTATATGATTTTCTTAAATATACCCTGATTTGCCTTTCTGATAATTTTACACTTTAATACTTTACCCTTTTACCCTTATTTGTGAGTATATACCTCATATATGCAAAAATCAACCCCTTTTATGAAATAACCCCTCCTTTTCGCCCAATAATACAGCAAAACAGCCCGAAGAACGTCTCTTCGGACTGTTTTTTGTGTGAATTTGCTTGTTATTCGCCTATCGGGTCCCATTGGATGACCGACTCGACCATATCATAGCTGCGCTCAATAGGAACGTCGTAGAAGCTTTCGGTATCGGTCGAAGCATAGAAATCAACGTAGCCGCAGAAGCTTACCTTTACGTTCGTCGGAACGCCGTAAAGCGTCGCGTAGAACACGAAGTTTTCGTAATCCGCGAAGTTGCTCCATCCGTCGGGTGCCGAATTGATCCAGCCGACGATATCGTTCGCAGAAAGCGCAAGCGCATCGGGGGTCTCGAGCGTAAGCTTTTGATCCTTTTCGAGCATTGCCGTCGGGAGCATTACGATACCGACGTCTGCAACGTCCCAATAATCGTTCATCGGGGCGGTGTACATTTCGTTGTAGTTCGCGTCCTCAGGCTTGAGAGTTATTTTATCGGTTGCTTCCCAGTTGCGGAGATAATCCTCGGTGTAAAGCGCACCGAAGCGAAGCGCCTCGTACGTATTGCCGTCGTTAGCGACATAGCTCGAGCTTATCTTCGCGCCGAGCGTAACTACCGGAACGCAGTTGTTGCGCATCCTTATCGCGCCCGACCTGATGTCCTCAGCGGTTACCTTAACAGCGGTGTGAGACCACTTCCAGGTGGGCAGATTATTGCCGTAATAGCTATAGGTGGAATCGGGCTCGGTAACAACCATAGGGCTGACAACGGAATTGTTCTCGCCGCCGTAATTGTAGTCGAACTGCGTGAAATACTCGAAGCCGTTACTGCCGCCGAATTCCGAAAGCGCTACCTTGAATTCCACGACGGTTCCGTTTCCGTCGATGCCCGACTTCATAATTCCGCTTTCCTTGCCGAGGTAGGTCTTGGTGGTCTTGATAACGGGATAGTACTCGCCCATTCCCGCAAAGTTTTCCTGGATCTCCTCGGTATATCCAAACAGCGCACTTTCACCGTAGCTGCGCACGATATCGACGTATTTCCCCTCGTTGGGAACGGTATTGGTGTTGTTAACACCGAACATCAGCTTGTTTTCAAGGGTGATCGAATCGGTGCCGACGGTAATGCCCTCTCTGAAGCCTGCATATCCGAAGCCGTCTGCCAAGGGATAGCACGCTGCGGGCATTTCAGCGACCGAGACAGCGTTCTGCTCGGCTGCACTGCGCGAGATGCGGTAGAAATGCGTAAAGGTTGCAACTTCCGCCTCTGCATTATCTGTTCCGGTCACCTTTGCTTCGTTACCCTTGAGCCAGAGCGTGAAGCTCGGCGAGGTAGCATCGTCATATGCAACGTCGGACTTAAGCGCAACGTAGAGATATTCGCCGTCGGTTACGAGCTTATAGCTGTAGCCCTTCGATTTTTCATCGGTCCAACCGTTGTAGAAGGTGCCGTTTACGTTGTCCTGAACGTCAATCCAGCCGTCGCTTTCGGTCCAGACGCTATCCTTAAGGAGACCGTCGACCTTGACAACGTCGGGCGCAAAGTGTGTAAGCTTCGCTATCTTTCCCGCGTTTGTGCTGTCCCAAGCAGATGCCGTGGGAATATTTGCGATATAGGTCGCGTTATCGATATCGTACTCCTTTGCAAAGGTGATTCCGTAGGAGCACCGGTATCCGTCTGCCAACACAAGCTTATTGTTAACGTTGGTAATTATATTCTCTCGGCTAACCGTGCTGTCCTTAAGGAAATACGAATGAGCGAGAAGCAAGCCGTAGGAATTGGGTACCGTTTCAAGCTCGTCGAAGTCAAGTCCGGTAATTACTACGCGATCGCCATCCTTGAGGTTCTGAAGCGCCATGCCGAGCGTCTTTTGCATATCCGGCGAAGCCTCATCGTAGTGCAGAGCATATGCGAACCAGCCGTCCTGCAGCGCAGGTTCGGGGTGTGTGTTTGAGTATGTCGCATCATAGCTCGAGCCGATTGGAGAGTGATGTATATACTTCACTTCGTAAACGTTGGAGCCGGTAGCGACCGGAGCAAATACGACCTTTTCCCAATATTGCAGGTTGTCGAACGCGGTTTGATAATTGGTTTGTCCGTTTTTATCGAAAAGTATCGCATTGTTAGTGAGAAATACCTCGCTGTAGGTCCAGTTATAAACAGTCGCGGGCATATCCAGCGTATTGGTCTTCCGGATTTCGGGGCCGAACAGCGTGAGGATCTCCTCAACGTTACCGTTTTCGTCCATAAAGGGTTGAGTTGCCGAAACGTAGTAGTTGAAGCCATTGCTTCTGTCGCAATGGAAGTTGTCAAGGTCGATCATAAACTCGACGTAGGTTTTTCCGTTTATGGTCGACATATTCCACTGAAAATCAGCAAGATCAATGTCGGTGGTGCCGTTGGTTCCTACGTTATACCAGTTCGGCGTAGATCCGCCGCACACGTATCCGCCGGTAGGAGAAACGACCTCATCCATACCCGATTCTACGTAATAAATATTGTAATAATAGTTTTCGTAACAGTTTCCCGCCTCATCGGTTTCCATACGGGTGGTGGCACTATCATCGTGATTCCATTTGTATTCGTCCACCTTATTATCGATCCAAATGTCGAATCTCGTAACCGGAAAACCGTCGTACTGATATGCCTTTTCGGCAGAATATGCGGGAGCATCGATTATCGCGGCACCGTAAAGGAAGCTCGAGCCGCCGTATATCATATAATCGTAGGACAGGGTGTTGCCGTACTGCGGAGCCTTCTGCCAGGTTCCGTTGCTTGCGTCGATGGAGATCATTTTATCCTCACCGAGCCAGCAAATCTCATCGAGCTGTCCGTCGACCTTTATGGTGTCGAGAAGATGAGAAACGTAGAAATCCCCATCACCTTCCTTCTGCCAAATGGACGAATAGAAGGAGAACCGAATTCCGTTATCAACGTCGTTTGCCTTGGGATGAACCATCTCATACTCCTGTCCCGAAGCAGAGAGTGTACATACCGAGGTATAGTACGAGAAGAGCGGAGATGAATTATCTTTAGTCAGATCGTTGTCGATTCCCCAGTTATAGACAGGAACCATAAACTCGACGATATAGTAATATGCCGTATTACCGTTTTCTGTTTTCGTTATCTCTCTTACTATAGAAATGGGCGAAGCGCCCTTACTTGCGGTCGCCGCGCTTCCGTCAAGAGGAATAATAACGCATCCGGTGTACGACGAGCCTTGATTGGTATTAAGCCACAATCTAAAGGAACGCTTTTCTTTGCCGGTGAAATTCGTATCATCGTAATCATACCTGACGCCGTTATACAGCTTGATATAGGCGGCGCCGTATATATACTCGCGGTCTGCGGCGATCTTATACATATAACGTCCGCCGGAGCTTCGTGCTATGGTTTCCTGAGCGAGCTTAATGTCTGACCAGTTTGCGCCGGAAGGCATCAAATAGCTTTGGGTGTTAGTGGTTCCACGTGCGTTGCTGTCAACGCTGTAATCGACCGTCAAAAGGGCTGCCCAAATTTCCTGCGAAAGATTACCGTCGGTAAACAAAGTGGTGTCGGCAACCTTAAGCAGACTGTCCTTTGCCGCTTTTATGGTATCAGCGGTAATGATGTTATTGATATAAGAATCAATCTGCTTGTCATACTCGTAATAAGGACGGTTATCATAGTCATCCCTACCCGTCCACGCAAACTCTCTGTTTCTTTTAATACCGTCATCTGCGGCAAAGCCGTCGAGCTGAGTTCGGTCGGCAAGTCCGATGCCGAAAACGATATCGCCGCTTTCAGTCTTGGGAACATAATCCTCCAAAACCTTGAATTCAAAGGTCCAGATATTACCCGAATGCTCGAGACGCGTGCCCTCAAAGCCCGAGCCGGGGACGGAGTGCCAACCCGCGATCTTCTTTTTGCCGTTTTCATCTGTAGTATACATTTTACTATAGCCCTTGGCAACGTCGGTGGAATCCTTGCCATGCGTAGCGGCATTAAGATTACTTCTTATCTGGATAACGTTGTCTACGTTATAGTCGTCGTTTTGATATTGCGCTGCGTCCTCGGTCTTGTCGTTGCCGAAGAAATAAACGTAAAGGTCGGGCGAGGGCGCCACAGTGTATTTTTCGCCCTTATACGTTCCGGTGTATTCGGTAAATTCGGGAACGTAAGCAACGACCGCACCGTATACGTAGTCCTTGTCTACGCGAAGCTCGTACTTGAACCTTATCGTATCTCCGTCATTATTGCTATCGTAAGCACGGGAATACAGTCTCGAGGTGTTGATATCGACTATCGACGAGTCCGTATAACCGTTCTGGAATGCATAAGGATCGGTCTTGCCGGTGATGTAGTAATTGGTAAGGCTCGCCCAAACCGCTTCATCGAAATTGCCGTCGACCTCGATCGCCGCGGGATACTTGTTATCCGCCGTGTTATTGCGCGAAAGCCAGGTTGCGACGAATTCGCCGCCCATGCTGCCGTCGGTGTTGACCGGCCAATAATCGAAGGTGGGGACGTTTGCAGAGTCGGAAAGCGCCATCTTGGGATGGTAAAGCGATTCGCCTTCGACGGTTACCGAGATATAGTAGGTAACGTTCGAGATATCGGTGCTCGTAAAGGTATCCGCGAGGCGGTTACGGAATTCGAGAGTATAGGTATTGCCGCTCGACGTACCTTTAAAAAGATTCGACTCTGCGCCCTGCGCGCTAAGGGTTACGCCCTCGTGCGAGCCCTGCGCGACGGTGCCGTTTTCGATATTGAAAACGAGCTTGTCGGTATAACCCGCGCTTGCGTTGCCGTCCTTGAAATAAACGGTAACGGTTGCCGTCTTTACGTTTTCGGGCAGAGTGACAGACGCGCCGACGTAGAGATAATCATAGTCCGAGCGTATCTGATATTTATAGTTGAGTGCCGTGTTCGTCGGAGCCTGCGTGCTCCAATAGCCGGTGTTCGAATCGACGTAGGCAAATCCGCTTTCGGGCCAGCCCGTGTCGTTCAGCTCACCGTCAACGACGATCGTTTCGGGGATATACTGTCCGTCAGCGTTGGTGAGCGACTGATTGTCGCGCCCGTCGCCGTACACGCCCTTACCGCGTGCAAACGCCGTGATGACCGTTGCGGGGATCATACACAGTATGAGTATTGCAGACAGAATTCTTGACAGTCTTTTGTTCATATTCTCTGCTCCTTTATATATACGTGAAATATTTCACCCATTTTAACCTAATAATTTTATCATTAAATTGAAAATCTGTCAAGAAAAACGTTTAGGCATGAGGTTTATTTTTTCAAAACAACGCGTATTTTTGCGACAATTTACTGTTTTTTTACAATTTCAGCTCAAAAAAGCCGTTTTTAAACAAATAAAAAAGGAGAGCCTTTTGAGCTCTCCTTTACAGGTGCTATTTGATTGATCAGCCGCCTATAACGTAGGTGCCGAAGTAGTGACGGCAGATAAGGATATAGTCGAACTGGTTAACGGTACCGTCTGCGTTTGCGTCTGCACGGGACATTTCGTCATCGGTGAGAAGTCTTGTGCCAAAGTAGTGACGCTTAACGAGAATGTAGTCGTACTGGTTAATGGTGCCGTCGTTGTTAACGTCGCCGCTGCCGCCCTTGAGCTGGATATATGCTGCAACGCCGATGTTCTTGTTAGCAACGTCGATACCGTAGAGCACGAGGGTCTGACCTGCCTTAGCCTTCTTGAGGATCTCGACGCTGGTCTTACTTGCAGAGGTCAAGCCGCTGTGGCAAGCGATCATGATCTGGTTTTCTTCGAGAGTGATCTTTGCAGCGGTGCCGTTGTTGGTAACTACCGAAACGACCTTCCATTCGTCTGCCTTATCGGTAGCCTCGAGGATAACGTTGGTGGTGTATCTGTGGTTGATCTTGGTTGCGGTGAGCTCGCCGAAATCGGGAGTGTAGATGTAGCAGTCGCTGTCGTATACGTAGGAGTTGAAGCCGTGAACCTCAACAGCGTCGCCGACGGTCTTGCCGGTGGTGTCGCCGCCGATTGCTACCTCAACCTCGTCGATCCAAACGAACTTAGGGCTGGACACGGTAAGCTTAACGTAGCGTGCGTTCTGAATCTCGTCAGCCTTAACGGTGATGGCGGAAAGGGTGATGGTGGAACCATCAACCTCAACGCCGCTGCCTACAACGCTCGCTTCGCTGCTGGAGCCTACCTCGGTGAAGCTGCTGCCGTCGTTGGAAACAGATACCTTAAGGCTGTTGATAGCGGAGATGCCCCAGAAGTTGGATGCACCGTAAACGGTATAGGTGTTGCTGTTCTGCTTGGAGCCGAGGTCAACGATAACGTCAACGCTCTTGGTGGTAGCACCCCAGCCGGAGTAGTTAGCAGGCGAGCCACCCTCTGCGTTGCTCTTGCTGCCGTCGGTAAGGCGTGCGCCGTCATCATCGAAGTCGTCGCCGCGGTCGGGCTTGGTGGTAGTGTACTTCTTGCCCTTGGAAAGGTTCTTGTATGCGCTGTTATCAAGGCTTTCGGAAAGGGTTGCGCAGATATCGGCGATGTCCTTTGCGGTTGCATCGGAGCCGAAATATGCGTCGATAGCATCGTTATATGCCTCGCGGATAACCGAGAGAACGCTTTCGCTGTATTCCTTGTAGGAGATACCGGAAGCGCGCTTGATAAGGTCGCGAAGCTCGCCCTTACCCGAAAGGGATGCAATCAGTCTGAGTGCGTCACTTTCGAGAACTACGCCGGAAGCAACCAATGCTTCAGCCTCTGCGATGTATGCGGAAAGAGTTGCGTTGGGGGTCGTTGCAACCGATTCCTTAGCGGAAGCGATCGCTGCCTTGAGAGCGGTGTTAAGATCAGCATCCTGTGCGCTGGTCTTCTTAACGATAAGGATACAGTCTGCAACTGCGCGGTCTTCACTAACGTAGAGATAACCGGGGTTGCCGCTGCCGTCAACGTTGCTGGTGTACATAGCGGAGGATCCGCCGCCGTCCATACGGATAACGTTGTTGCAGCCGAGCTCGATCATAGTAGCCGCAATTTCACGAAGAGAAAGCGAACGGCCT
>JAFXDO010000074.1 GCA_017563195.1 Clostridia bacterium
GCACCTTAAAATCAGATAGTTTTGTCGCAAGACAAAGAAGAAATCCGCGATAATACGAGCGTATATCGCGGATTTTTGATGCAGTATTGTGCAAAATTGGCGATTTTAAGGCGATTTATCACTATGGTGCATCGCCCTTCGCCCGAATATCTTTTTACGAAGTATCCGAGCTATGCGGTATTCAGACACCAAAGCAACAAAAAATGGTTTGCCGTGATAATGCGGATTCCAATAAGCAAGCTCGGTATTATGGAAAACCGCGAGGTGAGCGTCGTCAACCTCAAGTGCACGCCCGAGGCAATGGACGAGCTTTGGGACTCGGACGGTATTTTCCCCGCTTACCATATGAACAAACGGCATTGGATAACCGTGCTTCTTGACGGAACCGTCCCGACCGAAACAGTCAAAAAACTGCTTGACGTCAGCTTTGATGCCACAAATGTAAAAATAAAGAAAAAGCAAGTCTGAGAATCACCCTTACAATAGAAAAAGCCCCGACGGAAAGCAAAGTCCGTCGGGGCTTCTTTTATGCAAATCAGGGCACGAGTCTATTAAAGCTCGATAATTTCGGTTTCCCAAAATCCGCCGTAGTAAGGCTTGGCTACACGTGATTCGCAGTCGACCTTTTTTATTGCTTTTTGAAGCAACGTTTTAATATCTTCCTCCGTCGCTGCGGAATACTTCAATACAGGAACGTGCGATTCATCTCTTGTGACGTTTATCACGTACTTTCCTCTTACGGAATCCCATCCCATATCCAAAATGAAGTTTTTCGGATAAAAAACGAACAGCATATCTTCCAGCTTTTCGTAGCTGATCCATTCTGCCGTACCCGACAAAAAATCAATATCCTTAAACACGCTTTGTACCTCGCGCCTACATATTGGCAATATACGCATCTGCTTCCTCGCGGGATCTGAAGATCACCTTATCAAGCGAGGGGCGGGCATTTATGAATTCGTATATTTGGGGGAGCTTTTCCTGCGAAAAGGTAAGGATGTACTGATAAAACTCGGGGTCGAATTCCTCTTCAATCCACGGCATATCCTCACGCTTTGTGCCGATGCGCGCTTCGACGCCCGCAATGCACAGCTCGGTAGGAAGATCGAACAGAAAAACGATGTCACAGCTGTCAAGCCGCACCTCGAGAGTACGGGAATAGTTGCCGTCGATTATCCACTCGTCATGCTGCATTATCCTTTGAAGCTCTGCGTCAAATTCCTCGCGCGTTACGTTCGTTTTATCGGGCTTATGCCAGATCATATCGAGAGGATAAAGCGGAAGCCCGAGCTTATCACGCAGCTTGCGGGCAAACGTGCTTTTCCCCGAGCCGGGACAGCCTATAACAAGTATCCTTATCATCATCATTCCTCCGAGATCAGGTATGCACGGCAGGGAGCACCGTCGCTTGAAGCGAGATTGAGCGGCGCGGCGCTGAGATGATAGCGCCCCTCCTCTATGCCGCAAAGCTTGATACCCTCAAGCAATACAGTACCCGCACCGAGCAGCAGCTTATGCACCTCCATCGGCGAATCGCTCGGACCGACGGTCTGTGATTCGTTCCCGAGCAGCTTGAGTCCAAATGAGGCAAATACCCTTGCGGCAGAGGCGGTTACCGTCAAATCACCCGCAAGCAGGATCCTTTCGTCTGCCTGCGCTTCCTTTGCTCTTTTCATTATTTCCAAAGCCTTTTCCTCGGTTACGTCACCCTCACATCGCGCAAGATAACAGTCGCCGACAAAGCATTCGAGCGGAAGGTCGTCGACTGCAGCGCCGCGGTCGATAAAGTGGCGCGGTGCGTCAATATGCGTACCGTTATGCGCGCACATAGAAAACGCCGTTAAATTGTACGCGTCGCCCGAATCCATCGAGCAAAGCGTTTCGTTTTTCGGCGTCGGATCGCCGGGAAAGACGTTGCAGGAAAATACCTCCTGCGAAATATCGTAAATCTTCATATCAAAAATCAGGTTTCGAGCTCGCTCTTGATGTCACGGTTCATAAGCCTGTGCATCGCTTCCTCGGGCGAGACTCCCTTATGTATAATATCGCTTACCGCCTCGGTTATCGGCATTTCGACGCCGTATCTTTCGGCAAGCTCCATTGCCGCCTCAAGCGCGTGGTAGCCCTCGACCACCATTCCTATCTCCTTCACTGCATCGTCGTAGCTCATACCCCTGCCGATAAGCTCGCCGCAACGGTTATTACGCGAATGCACCGACGTGCAGGTAACGATGAGATCGCCGATGCCCGCAAGTCCCATAAACGTACGCCGCTTACAGCCCATCGCGAGTCCAATCCTCGTCATTTCGGAAATGCCGCGCGTCATAAGCATCGCCTTTGTATTATCGCCGAGTCCCATCCCGCGCGTTATGCCCGCCGCAAGAGCGATTATGTTCTTCAGCGCGCCGCATATCTCGACGCCCTTGACGTCGTTATTCGTATATACACGCATACAGGAATTGAGAAACACGTTCGCGACCTTCAGAGATACTTCCTCATCCTCGCAGGCAGATACTATCGAGGTGGGTATACCCATCGCGACCTCCTCGGCGTGTGTCGGACCCGAAAGTGCGACAAGCTTACAATCGAACCCGCCGTTTTGCTTCCGAAGCTCGTCCTCGATAACCTCGGTCATGGTCATAAGCGTGCACTTTTCGATACCCTTCGCCGCGTTTACTACGATGACGCCGTCTTTTAAATAGGGTGCCGCCTTCTCCGCCGTAGCGCGGATAAACGACGAGGGGACTACAAAGAGGACCATTTCACTGCCTTTGATGGCTAAGCCGATGTCGTCTGTATAACCGATTCCCTCCGAGAAGATCACTCCCGGAAGATTCTTATGTGTCCTGCTTGACTTAAGCATTTCAATTTCCGACTGTAATGCCGACCAAACGGTTACGCTGTGCCCGTTCTTATCCAAAAGCGAGGCAAGCGCCATACCCCAGGTTCCGGCGCCGAGGATAGCAATATTCATAAATCGATCCCTTCGGTTGTTTTTGTTTCTTTATATTATAGCATAAGCAGACCGCAATATCAAGCAAAAAAGAGTTCGATTTGAAATGTCGTAATTAAGGAAGGTAATTGATACGCTCATCAAAAAGCCCCTTTGACAATGCAAAGGGGCTTATAAGAACCGCCGCTGTATCACACGTGTCAAGCAGGCACATACGAAATTATACGGTTCCGCTGATGACAAGGGTCACAACGGCAGGAACGACGGTCCAGACGCCGGTTACGGGGTCGCGTGTATAGGTTGCCGCGGGAACGGTTATCTGTCCCGCAAGCGTAGCGAACCGACCCGTTACGGGGTCGTAGGTGTAATTTTCGGGCTCGCTCCAAACCGCTCCGTTAAAGGTTACGGTTATATCGCTGAGCGCAGGATCGAATACGTCGCTGACCACAACGTCATCGGCCGCAACGGCGGGAACGTTACCGGTATTGATGATATTGATCGTATAGGTCACGCGGTCAGAGCAGGACAAGGTTGTCGGACTGATCGACTTCGTGATATCAAGCTCTGCCTCATCAGACACACTCACTGTCGCCACTGCCGTCAAGCCTGAAGCACAGGTTCCGTCTACCGTGACAGTGTTAACTATCACCGAGCCGACCTCAAGTGGAGCAAAGCCGTTGACTCGCGCGGTATAAAGCAAAAGAGCATTTCCGTTTGCGGGTATATCGATGCCGCTCACTACCAAGGGATCCCCTGCGCCGACTGCAGGAGCAGGCTGAAGCACACCGTTTACGAAATAGCGAACAGAGCCGTCGATATAGTCGAGCGGAACGTAGTCGACACCGTCGAGCGTATATCTGCCGAGGTCGTCGCTGATGCTGAGTCCGTTAAGTGCAAAGCTCCCCGTATTCGTGAGGTTTACGGCATAGGTCACGTCCGAGCCCGCAGTATATTCATCGACCGTCGGCGTCTTGGTCACGGTAAGCGGTGCAACTATCTCGCCTGCGGTAACGTTTGAATTCACCACACCTCCGCTGTACGAAAGCGTCGCCTGATTATAAAAAATAGCCATATTATTTCTCCTTTCCTTTTGACGGTCTCCCGTCATCACATTATATGCGTTTTTCTCCGAGAGCGACAAAAAAGAGCCGCAAGTGCAGCTCTTTTAGATGATTGATTATGATTCCTTTTGTATTTTTTCGCGCTTCTTCCAGCTGAAAAATCCGTACATATCGTTCACAAGGAAAACGACGAAGCAGACGATGACCGAAACATACGACACGTCAACGAAAGCCATAAGCGTCCAGAGAACGAGAAGGACAACGTCGTTAAGAGCATACGCAAACGCATAATAAGGGCTTCTGCGGAAGGAAAGATAAGCCGCCGCAAAGCTTGTCGTAACCGATATCGTGCTCGGTATCAGATGTGCCGTTCCGAATGCTCCGAGAATGAAATAGAATGCAACCGTAACTATCAGCACAAGGAACAGCATAAAGTATATCTCCTTACGGCTTACCCGGTTCACCTCCGCCTCCGCCTTGTTGCCGTTATGCGGATTTCTTAGCCAAGTAACAAGCGACACGACTGCCATCGGAAGCGACATACCGACGTAGGTTATCATTTCTCCGTAGTATGCGCATTCGTACGAAATAATACCGTAAATTATACTGAATACCATCATCAGCCCGGGGCCTATCGGATTTCCCTTGGCGTTCAGTATCAACGCGGTAACGCCGACAAGCGACGCAACAAGCGTCAATACGTCCGACTCGCTGAATCCGAAAAACGACGCAGTTATAAGCACGACTGACGATATCCATAGCGTTTTTTCGATTTTTGTGAAGTAATTCCAAAGCTTCATATTTTTTCCTCAAAAAAGCATCCGCTACGCATCTTCACAGACCTATCGATGCGAAAACGGATGCAAAAGTGCATCTCCTACCCGGTGGCAGTTGAAATATTTTCTATATTATATCACAGCAGACACGCTTTGTCAAACCGTTATTTTTCGATCGCACCTGTTTTCGTCACGGCAACGGCAAGCCTGTCCGCCCATTTTTCGGGGTAAAAGCTGTAATACGATATCCCCTTCTCGCGCCTGCTCCGTCTGAAATATGGAAGAGTAGCCCAGGTAAGTGAGGGGATGCCTATCACAAACAGATAAAGCGGTCCCAAAATAAGCGACTGGATCGTATGCCCGTATTCGTGCGCAAGCACACGTTCGGAGCGCTTTGAAAGCGACGTGATTCCGTTTATGCATTCATAGCTGTGCTTCGGCACGAAAACGAACAGTCCGAGCGAAAGCCCCGACGTCTTTTTCCATTCGGTCACGACACATCCGTTATAAAGCGAATGTCTGCATTTAATGTTTAACAAGAGCATAAAAAAGCCGAGCAGAGTTTGCAGTATGCCCCAGGTAAGCTGAAAAATCCAATACAATACGATCATATAATGCCTCCGTACGAATTATATCAAAAGTTTCTTGCTTTGGCAACCGTATTTATTGACAAATCGGAGCAAAAGTAATATCATAAGCAAAGAAACACACGGAGGAACAGAATATGCCCGAACTACTGATCACAGCTGCAATCGTTATAGCATCTATAGCCGTTTTGGTGCTGTTGATATCGTTTGTATGCTTTATGCGCGTATTTTATTTCAGATCGCGCAAGCCGCTGGGAGAGGATGAATACGAGCTCCCGAAGGGCGAAATTTACGAGGTGTTCCGCGAGGACATGATTAATTGGGTCAAGCAGGCACGCAAAATGCCTCACGAGGATTTCGAGATACAATCGCACGACGGATTGACGCTTCGCGGCAGGTTTTTCGAGTATGCGAAGGGCGCTCCGATGGAGATAATGTTCCACGGCTACGAGGGAAGTGGCGAGCGCGACCTTTCGGGCGGGATCGAGCGTTGCTTCGCTTTGGGCAGAAGTGCGTTTATCATTGATCAGCGCGCGAGTGGCAGAAGCGACGGCCACGTTTCCACCTTCGGAATCAAGGAGCGTATGGACTGCAGACGATGGATCGATTTTGCGATCGAGCATTTCGGGCCCGACGTCAAGATCGGCATCACGGGCGTTTCGATGGGCGCCGCAACGGTTATAATGACTGCGGGAGAGAAGCTTCCCGAAAACGTAAAATTCGTGCTTGCAGACTGCGGCTATTCCTCTGCAAAGGAAATCATAAGCAAGGTCATCGACGAAATGAAGCTTCCCTCGAAGCTCCTCTATCCGTTCGTACGCCTGGGCGGCAGGATATTCGGCGGATTCGACCTTGAGGAAACCTCGCCCATCGAGGCATCGAAAAATATGACGGTCCCTATCGTGTTCGTGCACGGCGACACCGACGATTTCGTCCCCTTTGAAATGAGCGAAAGAATGTACAACGTCTGCACTCAAGATAAAAAAGCGCTTATCCGTATACCCAACGCAGGACACGGGCTCGCATACCCTGTTGCAAGAGAGACCTATATCGAGGAGCTTCGCAGACTCGGTAACGAATGGGGCATTTAAAGCCAAAAAGACCGATTTAGGGCTTCTTCTCAGAAGGATGTTAAAAACCGACAGAACGAAATTCTGTCGGTTTTTATATTACATACTCCATTGTAAAATTGTTGTGGCTTTCAGATTCTGTTTTGTCAACAATCGAAAAACCGATATTCTTCCAAAAAGATAAACCACTTGAATTGTTGTCCTGCACGGAAAGACGTATCTGTTTAATATTTGTATCTTTCAACGATAAAATTAAATCTTTGATTAATTCGGTGCCTACATGTTTTCGCTTGTACTTATCATGAACAAGAAAGAGACCAATCCATAGAGTGGCATTATCAGGATACCCTTCAATTACGAACAAACACGCAACAGGTTCTCCTTTATCAGCAAAACCAATGTTATGAAATTTATTCTTAGATATGCCCTCAATGGTATATTCTATCGTTTCAATACAGTCGCTTCGTGTTGCAACACGACCTTCTGTAATCATATAATACTCATTATTACAATAAAACACATCTTCATATTTGTTCACATTATCTAATGTTATATATTCGACCTCATAACAATGATGTTTTTTCTTTTTCATTTTTATATCTCTTTTCATCGCCAGCATCGCATTTGTAAATACAAACGATTTATTGGGCTATGCCCAAACCCATTTTATAATAACATAATAGATGGTAATAATCAAGTTTTATTCCGACTTCGTCGGAGTGATATTATTGCATTCGCAATAGTGTTATTGAAACCAAATGGTTTCAGTGTTATTTTATTCGCCTCAAACTGCCGAAGGCAATACCACTCGGCGTTAGACGAATATAACTGCGAAGCAATATCACTCGCCGAATGAATAACCCCACAAAACTATGTTTTGTGGGGACTCCATGAGGCGAATAAAACTGCGAGACTTCCTTTTGGGAAGTCTCGCTACTAGGTCCTTTTTTCTTTTTTGATCCTTGTTTTCTCGAGGCTTATGCGGTAGATCTCCTCGGTTGCAAACGCAAGCTTGGTTATACAATCAGGCTTGGTCGGGTAGCAATAAAACGAATCGTTTTCGGTTGAAATATCGATACAGTCAAACGGCTTGACGTGCGGAAAATCATATTCAACGTGCAGGCTGTTGATCTGAAGAGGCATTCTTTGAATGCGATAATCGCTTCCGTTGTAGTGTCCGTTTATCACAAATCCGTTTTCAACGTCGTGGGTAAGCCTTGCCTTACCGAGCGGACGGAACCGCCAGCAATGCGGAAGCGAGTACACGTCTATTTCGTCCTCAAAGCTGTACTCGCCGCTTTCCACCTGCTTTCTTACCTCTTCCCTTTCCCACTCGAACCAGTCGGGCACGTGCGAGAATTCGGTTTCACCCTCGAGCGCAGCAAGCGTTCCGTCCTCGTTCAATCTCCAGCGCTTTCCGCAATGACGGCAGAAGATCTCGCTTCCCTCGGAGCCCATCATAGACTCGGTCTTACAGCTCGGGCAATGATACAGCACCTTATGAAGCCCCTCTGCGCGGAAGGGCTCGGTTATCAGAATACCGTTTTCCTTTTGATATTTGTAATCGTCGTATTGAAAAGCCTCGCGAAGACGGATATTGATCTCCTCGTAGGTCATCGCTTCGATATCCTCAACTGTAAGCACCTGCGTAAGCGTCGTATACATCGGAACCTTACGCTTTTTGCGGAAGTTCCAAAACGGCGCGTGCAGATGGTTTCCGCGATGTATCGCAACCACGACGGGCACCTTTCTGCGCTTTACGAGCATTCCGAGCGAATCGGGCAGATACGAGGTGGTGCCGCAGGGCGAATAGCGTGCCTCGGGATACATGCACAGCACGTCGCCGCGCTCAAGCACCTTGCGTATCGATTTAAGCAGATGCATATCGTTGGTAAACTTGCGCGTGCAGATCGAGCCGATCCATTCGAGCAGCCATGGACGGCGGTAATATCCGTCGATGTTTACAACGTTATTCACTCTTTGCGGATAGGTGCCGAGAGACACGAGCTCAAAATCGACGAACGACATATGGTTTGAAAGAATCATATAGGGCGCCTTGAGCCCCTCCATATTAATCCTTTCGACCTTATGCTTTTTATTCGCGAGCATTATTTTCGAAAGCACCCAGATAAGCCAAGTCAAATAAATCGGCTGACGGATGGGATATTTTGAGGTTTTATATCGCTTTTTGTTTTTGTAGTTGACTTCCACTCATTATTTTCCTTTGCGTTTTTCGTTTTTTACATTTTACACTATATCTTTACGAATTTCAACATAAAAATAAAAGAGAGAGGCGTTTGCCTCTCTTCGGTTTTGCCTTTTAAAACCACAGCAGCCTGACTTCCGGTCTTTGCTTTTCCTCGTGACCGATAAGCATACGAAAGCATACCGCTATCGTAATGATCAAAAATCCCGTTACGACATTTAACTGTTCGGTGAAGAACGCCATGCAAAGCAGCGAGAACAGATACGCAGCAAAACCGCATAATTGTCCAAAATCAGTTCATATAAACAACTTGAAATGATCACAAAATGATGCTAAACTGAATTTAGTAAGGGAGTAGTCGGCATTGGTAAATGCGATGAAGTCAACATCATGGATAATTCCCGGCTTTGTCTTGATCGGCGAGACTTATCTGCGGTATGTGGATAAGCTCGTTTTTGTTTTAGATACGGAGGTCCTATACATAATGGCAGATTCAAGCATAACAAAAAAAGCTCTGGCAAATGCGTTAAAGCGTTTGATGGAAGATATACCTTTTTCAAAGATCAGCATTGGTGATATTTGCGAAAAATGCCAAATGAACCGCAAAAGCTTTTATTATCATTTCAAGGACAAATATGACCTTGTAAATTGGATTTTCGATACGGAATTTTTGGAGTTCATTGTCGGGCAAGCTTATCAAACCGAATGGGATAAGCTCACCGAGCTTTTTAAGTATTTTTACGAAAACAGAAGCTTTTACCGAAAGGTCTTTGGTGTGAAGGGGCAAAATTCCATTGAGGAGCATTTTCGCGATATTTTGCAACCGGTCGTAAGACAAAGACTTGATGAGCTGATGGGCGACAAAATCACGTCGGATTTTCAAATGAATTTTTTGGTGGATGGATTTATCGGCGCTTTGCAAAGATGGATAACCGACATTAACGCAAATACCTATGAGGAAATCACCAAGGAGTTCAAGCTTTTTATTCAATGCGTAACAGGAAGCTCAACTACGGCTTCATCTACCTAAAGGACCGTTGCATTTCAAAAGACCGCAACGGTCTTTTTTATATTCGAGCGGTATATTCTGTTACGTTCAATATAGTTTCACCGTCGATCTGCAGCGGGGTCGGGCGGTCAAATGAAACGGATATGTTCTTTCCGCTGTGAACCTTCACGGAGTTCTTGTGTTTGATATGCCTGCCCTTGAATATAGACGGAAATATGCACAGGGTCTTAAGCCGACTTTTTCCGCAAAATATCATTACTGAAAGACTACCGCTTCCCCTTGTCTGATACGGAGCGGGCACCATCCCTCCTCCGTAGTGCATTCCGTGCATCGTCGGAGCAAGCCATACGTTATTATACTTATATCTTTTTCCATCTACGCACACCGTAGCGCAGGTAGGCCTGTAGTGCCTCAAAAGCCCCTTTATTGCGATCGATGTATAGTTGACACTCTTATTTTTCTTTGATCTCAGCCTGTCACCAACCGCACAGCAGTAGCCGTCAATGCCGTATCCCACTCCGTTTAAAAAACGATAGGTGTTGTCATTTACGGTAACTGTAGGGAGATCATTCAGATATTCACGTATCGAAAAAGGGTTACAGCCCTTTTCCTTTCCGAAATCAGCGGCAAAATCGTTGCCGCTTCCTATGGGATAATAATAGATCTCGTTGCCTATATCGATCCCGTCCAAATCGTTGATGAAGCGATTCAAGGTGCCGTCTCCGCCGCAAAGCACAACATAATCATCGTCTGACAATACATTAAAGAGCCTTTTATAATCAACCTCGTCGACCCTATAATATTTTAATTCTTCCTGAAAATACAAGTCCAACAGGGATATTTCATCGATATCCTTGCCGGTGCCTGCCAACGGATTGTAAATCACGTATCCTGCCACAGCCATCGTCTCACTTTACCGATATTTTAATGCAATTATATCGGCTTTGAATTTCGACGTCATTAGACAAAATCGGAGATTTGTCGAAAATCGGGACAGTTTTTCCTTTCTGTTACCTTTTGGGACAAAAAACGCAAATTGTGTATTGATGCAAAGCAATTGATACATTATTTTGTTTTTATGATCCTATCGAAAACGCTCGCGATGAACGAAAAATAGGTTTTATGATTTACAAAGAATCGGAAGCTCAAGGAGATCATTATAAAAACACGGCTTGAGCATTTTTGCCCACGATACCGAGGAATCGCTTGTAAAAGCAATAAAGAAGCTCGGAAACAAAGAATACTTGTCGAGGATGCTCGCAAGCCAAAGAAAAATAATCCACCGTTTTGCAACCGAAGACATTTGCGATTATATAGAGAACAAACTGTAATAGAACACTTTGAAATGGGACCTCGAATGAAAACAACAATCAAGAAAACATCGCGTATAATCACGATCGTGATCTGCGAAATAATAACGCTTTGCACGATAGGATCGCTTTTTTACGTTAAAAAATACAGCCGTTCCCTGTTGGCTTTTTTTACGATCTTTCTTATATTCCTCCCCGAAATATTCGAAAGATTGATGCGCTGCAGTATCAACAACGCCGTATACATTCTTACGGTTTTGTATCTGATAGGTCCGATGCTCGGGCACTGCTGCAAATTTTATCACCGTATTTCCTGGTGGGACAAGGCATTGCACACCTACGGCGGTGTTGTTTTTGCATTGCTCGGCATTTTCTTGTTTGAACAGCTTTGGAGAGGTAATGAAAGCAGACTGCTCGTTGCCTTATTTGCCATATGCTTTTCGGTTTGCGTTTCGGTCATATGGGAATTTTACGAATTCGGTGCCGATATGCTTTTCGGAAACGATATGATGGACGATGTGGTCATATCTGAATTCAACTCATATCTTCTCGGCGACAGCGTCGGCGAAATCGGTTCCGCAAGCGGTATTACCGCTGTGGAAATCAACGGTTCTCCCCTGCCCGTAAGCGGTTATATCGATATCGGCTTGATCGACACCATGACCGATATGCTGCTGGAGACCCTCGGGGCTATCGCAGTGACGTTGGCTTGCTGCGTTCCCGATAAGCAATTACGTTTTATAGAACCCAAGCTTTCATATTGAATCATCTGAAAAAACACGAGAGGGACTCAAAAAGTCCCTCTCATATTTTTTGGTGTGATATTACCCGATCACAAACGTGCCGAAGTAATGACGCTTTATGAGAATATAGTCGTACTGATTGATAGCGCCGTCCTTGTTTGCATCTGCGGGAAGCGTTTCGTCTTCGGTAAGCAGACGGGTTCCGAAGTAGTGGCGCTTGACCAAAATGTAGTCGTACTGGTTGACCGCTCCGTCGCCGTTTACGTCACCGCGGACGTACTCGGGATCGGGATCGGGGTCGGGGTTGGGATTGGGATTGGGGTTGGGATTGGGGTTGGGATCGGGGTCGGGAACGGTAGCATCGCCCGAGCCGAAGAAGAGATAGCTTACGACCACGCTGCCGCTTGTAGATTTATAAAGCTTAAGCTGGTTAATGACCCACTTCTGTACCTCGGGATCTACGAGATAATCGCGCATATCGATGCATCCCGTCTGGCTCGTCTTGGTGTATTGCTGACGAGAGGTGTTTGCGTCCCAGTTTGCGGCACCGTAATTAAGCGTGGGCTTTTCTGACGAAAGCTGTGCATCAAGATAGCTGAGCCAAGGCGAATAGTTGGAGTTGCTGTAGATCGAGAAGGTGAAGTCGCCGCCCTCGGGAACTATGAAAGAATAGTACAAATAAGGCGTCTTTTCAATATCGATCTCGATGCCCAAGCCGTTTTCGGTCTGGACGGTAGAGGAAACGATGGGGTGCGAGCCTGCCTTGAAGTAAGGAAGCAGGTCGACCTTCTCCTCGACGATCGGAGCGTCCTTTGCCGCGTGATCGTAAACGAGGTTCTCGGGAGTCGCGGGGACACCATATTCTACGTCGGGCCAATCGAAGGTATCGTAGGCTACCATTTCGGCAACCGACAGCTTGAATTCGCCCTTGCCTGTTACGAGGATGATGAACTGCTTGTAGTAAACCGAGGTCTTATCGGTAATCGTCGTGCAGTTATCACGCATTTCAAGATAAGCATCGTATTTACCTGCCGCCGCACGGTCGTCGGTCACGGTAAAGATATCGGAATACGCGTCGGAGGAGGTGTTGGGCCAAGCAGAGCTTTCGTCGGTTCCGACGATATTGTACGCCATCTTGAAGGGGATGGTAGATTCAAGCTCGATGTGGAGCGCATTGAGAACGTCAAGATTGAAGAGAAGATCCGACTCGAACGCGACTCTCAAATCTCCGTCGGTGTCGTTCTTTATGATAAGAACTCCGTCCTCAACGGTAACGCTTCCCTCTCCCGAAACTATGGATGCCTTGTCGCTGTCGACCATAAGGTCTGCAAGCTTATCCTCAACGGCGGGAGGCGCAACGTAATCGATGATCTGCATTCTGCGAATAGTGACCGCAGAGCCGTTTCCTGCATCGCCGACAGCGAAAACGCGCAGAGTGGAAATAGATATGCTTTCCTTGCTCGAAAGCTTTGAAAGCGGGATCTCTACGGTGTAGCTGCCCGACTTAACGTCGCCCGAGCCCGAATCGCGGTTCGAGGTGATGTGCTCGTTAAGATATACCCAGCTGCCGTCGATGCTTAGAATAAAGCTTGACTTGCCGTTTACCGTAACGTCTACGGCAAGGGCCTTGTCTGCAGTCGTGGTGGTGTATGCGGGTTCAATAACGTGATCGGCACTCGGCCATTCGCCGTTGGTGTTCTGAAGCACGGTGTAATTGTTTTCGTCGCGGAATATCTTCATGGTTCCGCTTGCGGTCTGCTTCCAGAGTCCCTCATCTGCGGGAAGAAGGCTTCCCTCGGGCTCGGGAATAACGTCTGCAAGCAGCTTGAGAGCAGCCATCGCCTGCTCGAGCTTCAATGCCGCAAGGTTCAGATCTGCCTGCACGGTCAGATTCTGGGCAGCCTTTGCTTCCGTGAGAGCGGCAGTCACGCCTGAAAAGCTTCCGCTTGTGTAAAGCGTAGAATCGAGCGCTTCGGCATCGGAGACAGCCTTATTGAGTCTTGTCTTATCGACGCTGCCCGACGTTTTATCGGTAAGGTATTCAACGTGCTTGTAGCTTACGTCTCCCGGCACGATGAAGAGGTACATGCCTTCGATCTTTATGGTCGATTCGGGGTCGAAGCCGGCAGCCTCAAACGCCTCGGTAACCTCGTAAACACCGTTGTATATGCCGTTATAGCTGTCTGCCGCGGTGCTGTTGAAGGCGTTATCGATCGCAAAGTTCATACGAAGCGAGGTAGAAAGGTTCGCCTGACTTGCAAATACCAATATAGACCACGCCGAGTCAGCATCGATATCGAGATTCATATAGATCCTGCCGTTTTCGGGCTTGAGCTCGAAGCCGCTTTCGTTATATCTGATGGATGCCCAGCCGTTGGTGTTGCCCTCAGCGCGGGTCATATGAATACCCGGTGAAAGCTGGGTCATTGCAACGTCGCTCGTCGTCCACTTGGACGTGGTGAGGTCATAGGTGTATACAGACGAAAGCGTCGAGGGGTCGATGCTCGTCTTGATCTTTTTGAGAGCGCCCATCGCGAAGGAAAGCAACACGTAATTATTCACCACGTCGCCGTGATTCGTCTTATCGGCATTTTTTGCATTCTCAAGCGCGAATTCAAGCTCCGTTACCGACTCAGCGGTATAGACGGTGGTGTCGACCTCGGACGCCTTACTTATAAGCAGTTCGAGAGCCGCAAGGTCTACGGGAGTCTGATCGATCGCCTCGGGTTCATCGGGATATTCCGCATAGGAAACGTGATGATAGGTCTTTCTGCCCGATGCGTCGGTTATTACAATTGCAGTACTGCTCGAGCCGTCGTCCGTATCGATAGCGTCGCCAAGCACGTATGCCGAAAAGCTCACCGTCGCAATGCTTCGCAACGGAGAGTCGCATCCGAGGTCGATCGTAAGATTTTCTCGGTCGCCGTAGGGGTTGAATTTGTTTGTAACGGGAGAATAGGTTATGCTCGAAAGAGTGCTGCCCTTTACTGTGAGAAGACGGATGTAGCCGTCGCCGCAGCATTCGGGAACCGAGCCGATATAGTGCTCGTTTTCGTAAAAGTCGTCGTCTTCCGCTTCGACGAACTGATAATCGGAAAGAATCTCGTAAACCGTTCTGCCGTCGGACGTGGTCCTCTCGCGGCAGATAGAGCCGTCGTCGTGACCGCAAAGAAGTAGCTTGACGTTATAATTCGGCTCGATTATCTCATCAAAGATAAGCTGTGCGCGAGACTGAACCGATCGGTCCGCCGTCTGTGCGTCGAGATATTCGTGCGTTGCAACTATCGCGGTACGGTGAGAATAGGTCTGAAGCACCTCGTTCGCCCACACGATGGTTTCGTCGGTCGCCTCGACGCCGTAGCCGAGATAAAGGATGATAAAGTCGACGTTACCGACGGTAACAAGGTCGTAGTGCGAGGTATTGTTGTTAAGGCTTCCGCCGAACCATCTCTCGTTGTTATAGCGGGAAGCACCGAAGTATTCGTGATACTTGCTGTAGTCAACGTTTGCGTCGCCTGCGGTGTAATCGGTTATCTTCACCGTGCCGACGTCGTGGTTACCCGAAACGAGACCGTTGGGCATACCGTACTGCTCGAGATAGGACATCGCCTTATCGGCAACTTTCCATTGCTCGATCGCGGCAGAGGTTTTGGGAAGATCGTCCACAAGGTCGCCTGTCGTGATTATATAGCCCGCCTTGCCTGCGGCGTATTCCTCTGCTGCATATTTGTAAATCTTGTAATAATATTCGTTAAGATCCTCGAATTTGGTATAATGCTGAGGGTCGGTCGACCAGATCATTATATCAGAGCCGTTGGTAACGTAATCGAGAATAGCGGCAACGTGGATCACGCCGTTGTCGGAATAAGTAGCAACGTCAAGAGCTACTGACACCGAATCCGATCCGTAGAAGGTGCCCACCGTATCCCATACGTCAGAATTCACGTTATACGCGCGAAGCGCGATACGCTCGCCCCTGACGGTCGAGCCGGTATATCTGACTATTACCTCGCCCTCGGTCTTGCCGTTAACGTCAACGTCAAAGGTCTGATAGGGTATTCCCGAGGCGGATGACGTTTCAACCGGCAGGTTCATATACTTAAGACCGTATTCGGCGTAATCGCCGCAGGGCAATTCGCCATCGAGAGGAATATATCCGTCGCTTGCCGTGCCGTAGCCTACCGTATATCCAAGCGGCTCGACCTTGTGCTGTTGTGCGGTTGCGCCGGGCACAACGGGAACGATATCCTCGTTTTCGTTATAGGTAAAGCCGATATCAAGGCTATCGACCACCGTGAAGGAAACGACGCCGATAGTGCTTGTACCCTCCGAGTCTACAGCCTCTGCAACGAGCGTGTAAACGCCGTTGGTAAGGGAAAGCGATCCGGGAGTAAAGGACGCATTGCTTTCGGTAGAGATTACCTCACCCTCAAGACGCGTTTCATAAGAAACGGCGTCCCCACTGAAGGCAACCTCTATCACGGTATCGGCCGTAACGTAATCGAAATTGTCAATGCTAAAGTCGACGTAGATCTCTGCGGGATCGGCAAAGACCACGGTACCGCAAAGCGGCGTCAAAACAAACAGCGCCGAGAGCAATACCGAAACAAACTTCTTGAAAAGCTTCATAAATGACCTCCGTGTTTTTACTGTATTACTATAATACAATATCGCGGCGATTTTTTCAATACGTATACGCTAAAAAAGACCGCCGAAGCGGTCTTTTTTACTGTTTAGTCAGCCTTTTTGAAATCTACGGATTCACCCTCGTAGGTGATGGTAAGAGTCTTGCCCTTTACCTTGAATTCGGCATCGTCAAACACGGGAACGGTCTGGCCGAGAAGAGACATAGACATATCAAGCTTGTCGCCGTCTGCTTCCCAGGTAATGTCAAGAGACATACCTGCAGCCGCAAACGTGCCGGTGCCGTCCTTTTCGAAGGTGATGGTTCCTTCCATGCCCTCGATTTCAGCCTCCCAGGAGCCAACGATGCTCTTGCCGCAGGAAACGAGGAATACGCTGAGCATAGCAACCATAAGTACTAACGCGATGATCTTCTTCATAGTGAAATCCTCCTCAAAATTCATACAAACACATCTGTTTGTTAACTTATTAATATTATGCACCAAAAACACAAAAAAGTCAATAGCTTTGTTCATATTATACTAACATTTTCTTCATACAACGCAAAGCTCGCGTAATATCGGTCTTACATTTGTCGGCAAGTAGTTCTTTTTAATATATTTTGCATAAAAAATTATGCATAAAATACGCGGAAATTTCACACGCGTATATTGATTTTATAAAAAATGTGTTGTATTATAATAATGGCATTTTAAGGAATAAAACAAGAAAGAGGTTTATTAAACATGGCTAACATCGATCTTAGCAAGTACGGTATTACCGGCACTACTGAAATTGTTCACAACCCTTCGTACGAAGTTCTCTTCGCTGAAGAAACCAAGCCCGAGCTTGAAGGCTACGAAAAGGGTCAGGTCAGCGAGCTTGGAGCTGTAAACGTTATGACCGGTATCTACACCGGCCGTTCGCCCAAAGACAAGTACATCGTAATGGACGAAAACTCCAAGGACACCGTTTGGTGGACCTCCGATGAATACAAGAACGACAA
>JAFXDO010000075.1 GCA_017563195.1 Clostridia bacterium
GGGCTACGATTACGAGGGCGACACCCGCACGGTCGACGTGCATATCCGTCAGCTTCGCGCAAAGCTCGGGCTGTCCGAAAGGCTCAAGACCCTTTACAAAACGGGTTATAGGTTCGAGCTATGAGATTCAAGGATAAAACCTATATAATCACCCTTGTTCTGTTTTTGCTGTTTCTGAACGCGGGTATATTTTCACTTGCCTATTACACCAACCAAAAAAACGCCGATTCGGCACAGGGCCTTTGCTTTTCCGAATATTACGTTATCAAAGAGGCGTTTGAGGACGATATAACCTACCTCGGTCCCAACGGTAAGGCACAGGTGATGCAGTTCTACGGTAAGCACTATTCCGAAAAATCGGTAAGCTTAAGCTTCGTTTCCGACGAGGGCGAGTCTGTTTTCAGCAATATCCCGTCGGGCGCAAGATTTCCGGAGGTCGGCAAGAGCTCGACTCAGCGTGTCGACGGTAAGCGTATGTTTTTGATAACCGACGTTATCGCGAACGGTAAGTACACGCTTACCTATGCAAAGGACGTCAGCTATCTCGACGACGATTTCAGAAGCATTTCTATAGTTTTCGTGCTTACCTCGTTCGGCGCATCGGCTCTGCTTGCGGTCATACTCTTTTTCGTGCTCGGCAGGCTATCGTCGCCGCTTGAGCGTTTGAGGCTTACAACGGAGGAGATCGCAAACGGTAACTTCGAGTCGCGTGCCGACGAATCGGGCAGAGACGAGTTTTCTGCGCTCGCATCCGACTTCAACCGTATGGCGGACCGAGTAAGCGAGCAGCTGCGCGAGCTTGAGGAAAGCGCCGAGACAAAGCAAAGAATGCTCGATAACCTTGCTCACGAAATGCGTACGCCGTTGACCTCTATCCGCGGATACGCCGAATATCTGCTGAATGCAAATATCGAGCCCGACGAAAAAATCGAGGCAATACAGTATATCATTTCCGAAGCCGAGCGACTGAAGCAGATCGGTGAGCGTCTTCTGGATGATGCGTTCATCCGAGAAATGGGCATCGAGCCCGAGCGTGTGAACCTCGGTGAGGTGGTCGCCGACGTGGCGAAAAAGATGAGCTTTACCGCTTCAAAGCAGGGCGTGGAGCTGCGTGTTCAGGCGCAAAGCGTATATTGCAGATGCGATAAGCTTCTTATCGAGATGCTGGTGTCAAATCTCATCGGTAACGCGATCAAGGCGTGCAAGGGAAGCGGTGTCGTAACCGTCGGAAGCGAGACGGCGGACAACAAGGCGTTGATTTTCGTTCGTGACAACGGGGTCGGTATGACCGCAGAGCAGATGGCGCGTATAACCGAGCCGTTTTACCGCACCGATAAATCGCGTAACCGCGAGGACGGCGGGACGGGCTTGGGACTCGCGCTGTGCGACCGTATCGCAAAGGCGCACGGAAGCCTTTTGTGCTTCGAATCGTCTCCCGGAGAGGGCACGAGGGTCTCGGTGTCGTTTGATTTTTAATGATTCATAAAACAAAAGGAAGGCTTTGACGCCTTCCTTTTTCGTGTTGTGGGGTGCTGTCTCGGGGCAACTATCTCAAGCTTCTGTTGTAGAGCCCCGCATAGATGCCGTTTGAAGCGACAAGCTCGTCGTGCGAGCCTCGCTCTGCGATGCCGTCGTGATTGACGACGAGTATCTCGTCGGCGTTGCGGACCGTCGAAAGCCTGTGTGCGACGACGATAACCGTCCTGCCCTTTGCAAGCTCCTCGAGGGATGCCTGTATCTGCATTTCGGTCACGTTGTCAAGCGCACTTGTGGCCTCGTCGAGAATGAGTATCGGAGGATTCTTGAGGAATACCCTCGCGATGGAGATCCTCTGCTTTTGTCCGCCCGAAAGGTTTATGCCGCGCTCACCGACCTTGGTGTCGTAGCCCTTTTCAAGCGTCATTATGTAGTCGTGAATGTTCGCCTTCTTCGCCGCCTCGATAATCTGCTCGTCGGTAGCGTCGAGATCGCCGTAAGCGATGTTGTCGCGGACGGTGCCCGAGAAGAGGAATACGTCCTGCGCAACGATGCCGATGCTTCTGCGGAGCGAATAACGGGTAAGCTCGGTTATGTTGATACCATCGATGGATATCCTGCCGCTTTCAAGCTCGTAAAAGCGGGGAATAAGGTTGCAAAGCGTGGTCTTGCCGCCGCCCGAGGGTCCGACCAGCGCGACCGTCTTGCCTGCCTCGATCTTAAGGTCGAGGTTGTTGAGCACGCCCTTGCCGGTGTCACCCGTGGGGTAAGAGAAGCAGACCTGCTTGAATTCTATGTCGCCCTTCGGATTCAAAAGAGTGACCGCACCTTCGATTTCGGGCTCGGATTCCTTTTCCATAATTTCGCGGAAGCGCGAGAAGCCCGTCATACCGTTCTGGAGCTGCTCGAACAGCGAGATAAAGCGGTTTATCGGCTTTAACAGCATCGCCATGTAAAGGATGAACGCCGCGAATTCGCCGCTGTCGATGGCAAGCACGGAATCGGGGTTTGCGTAGCCGTTATAGAAGAAGAGTCCGCCTGCGACAAGCGCCGCGAGATAGAGAAAGTCGGTCATAAAGGTCATTACCGAGTGGAACTGCCCCATTGCCTTGTATGCGTGTCCGCGAGCGGTCTTGAACCTTTCGTTTGCCGTGTCAAACTTGTCGATCTCATGCCATTCGCTCGTGTATGCACGCGAAACGCGTATGCCCGAGATCGAGGTTTCGACGTTGGCGTTGACCTCTGCCACCTCCTCGCGCGTTTTGGTGAACGCCGCCTTCATCTTTTTTCGCATCTTCACGGCGAAAAAGACGATAAAGGGGATTATCGCATAAATAATAAGCGTGAGATAGATGTTGATGGTCGACAGCGCGATAAACGAGCCGATGAACATTATGACCGAAAGGAAAAGGTCCTCGGGACCGTGGTGCGCAAGCTCGGAAACGTCCATAAGGTCGTTGATGAGTCGCGACATAACGGTACCGGTCTTGTTTTCGTCGAAGAAGGAAAAGGGAAGCCTTTGAAGCTTTGAAAACATATCCTTGCGCATATCGCCTTGCATTCTTACGCCCACAACGTGTCCCCAATAGGAAACGAAGTAGTTGAGCCCCATCTTTGCCAGATAAAGCAGAAGAATGACGCTTGCCCAGGTGATAAGCAGTCTTAAATTGCGGTTCGGTACGTAGTCGTTGATAATGTTCTTGGTTATCAGGGGATAAAAAAGATCCGTCAGCGCGATAAGGAACGAGCAGAACATATCGAACATAAAGAGCTTTTTGTGCGGCTTGTAGTATTTGATGAATTCGCGTATCATATGCTTCTCCGTTTCGGTTTTCGATAATATTATACACCATCAGCCGTTTTTGTCAAGAAAACGATCAGTCTTTTTGAGCGCGTGCAGTCGGGTTAAAGTTTATTTTAAGGGTAGATGGCTATAATGTTAAAAATCAATGAACGAGGAAGGGACAAATATGAAAAAAACAGCATGGATTCTCGTACTCGCATTACTGATATGCACGGCATTGTCGGGCTGCGGAGGTCGCAAAAACGACGACAACCCCGCGCTTCAGGGGGTTCCGTCGGACGTCTCCATAACGCTTGCCGATACCGACGATATGGACTTCAGCTTTGACGAGGACGATCTTACTCCCGATTATTCGAGGGATGAGGATAACGTTATCGACCTCGGCGGCTCGGATGAAGGCGACGACTCCGACGCTTCGGCGAACGAGCCCGACGGCGGAGACGATTCCTCGGCAGGCACCGATAACGGCGAAGCCGATAACGATAACGACGATGCTTCTGCCGACGCAAGTGACGATACGAGCAACGACGTAAGTAACGACGTAAGCAACGACGTAAGCAACGACGTAAGTAACGACGTGAGCAACGACGTGAGCAACGACGTGAGTAACGACGTAAGCGACGACGTAAGTGACGATACGAGCGACGACGTAAGCGACGACACAAGCTCCGACGCGGATAACGATACGAACGTCGATACAAGCACCGGCACCGACACCGACACCGATACCGACACCGACGGCGGCACCGATACCGACACCGACACCGACGGCGGCACCGATACCGATACCGACACCGACGCGGATAACGATACCGTGCTCGACCCCGAGATCATCAACATCACCAAGGCGGGCACCTACACCCTTACGGGCAACCGCAGGGACGTTATGATCACCGTCGACGTCGGCGATGAAAACGACGTGACGATCATTCTGGATAACGTTACCATCAAGAATTCGGGCGGTCCCGCCATCTACGTCAAATCGGCGGACAAATGCACGATAACGCTTGCCGAGGGAAGCGTAAACACGCTTTCGGACGGAAGCAATTACGTTATGACCGACGGCGATTCCACGCTTGATGCGGCGCTCTTCTCGCGTGCCGACCTCACGATCAACGGCGCGGGCAAGCTCATCGTCAACGGCAATTACAAGCACGGCATCGTGTCGAAGGACGATCTTATAATCACATCGGGAACCTATGACGTTACGGCAACCAACGCGACGATAGAGGGCAAGGATTGCGTCAAGATAAGCGACGGCAGCTTCACGCTCAACGCGGGCAGCGACGGTATACGCTCGGACAATTCCGAGGACGCCGACAGAGGCTACGTTTACGTTACGGGCGGAAGCTTCGGTATAACCTGCGCAAACGACGGCATTCAGGCGTACAACGTCATAAACATCGAGGGCGGCGATTTTAAAATCAAATCCGGCGGCGGAAGCGGAAGCTCCCCCTCGTCGTCCGACACCGAATCCTACAAGGGCATCAAGGCGGGCTCCGACGTATATATCAGCGGCGGAAGCTTCGATATCAATTCGAAGGACGATGCCGTACACTCGAACGGCACCATTACGATATCGGGCGGCAGCCTTACGCTTTCCACGGGTGACGACGGGGTTCACGCGGACACCGACCTTGTCATTTCCAACGGCAAGCTCAAGGTGAAAAAGAGCTACGAGGGCATCGAGGGAACGCAGGTCGTCATCACCGGCGGCGAAATCTCGCTCGTTGCATCCGACGACGGTATCAATGCCGCAGGCGGTAACGATTCAACCTCGACCGGTTTCGGCAGACCCGGCGACAGCTTCAGCTCGTCGAGCGGACAGATAGTAATTACCGGCGGATATACGTTGGTCGACGCAAGCGGTGACGGCATCGACTCCAACGGCACGATAAGCGTTTCGGGCGGCGTAACGCTGGTAAGCGGACCGACGAGCGGCGGTAACGGCATTTTCGACTATGACAGAACCGCGACCGTGACGGGCGGCGTGCTTGTCGCACTCGGCACCTCGGATATGGCTCAAAACTTCTCAAGCGCTACGAATCAGGGCTCAATGCTTGTAACCTTCTCGTCGCAAAGCGCGGGCAAGAGCTTTGCGGTTTGCGATTCGAGCGGAAAGGTCATCGTATCCTTCACCCCGAGCAAATCCTATAAATGCGCGATCGTAACCGCTCCCGAAATACAGCAGGGAAGCAGCTATACCCTCGTTTCGGGTGCGACCGTAAGCGGAGCAGACTCAAACGGATTCGCGAGAAATACGACAAAGAGCGGCGGCACGACCCTGACCACGGTCACGATGTCTTCACTCATCTACGGCTCGGGCGGCGGCATGGGAGGCCCTCCCGGCAGACCTTAATCGAATCAACAAGGCTTCTTTGGGCGATTTATCACTATGGTGCATCGCCCTTTCGGAAGCCTTGTTTTTTCACAAAAATCATACAATCTTATTGACAAACGGGTGAAATAATTATATTATCAAATTAACAAACAAGAAAGGATATGCGAAAGAGCGACTGCGAGTGAGCAGATCGCTTGGCGCGTCACGCGTCCGCTGAACGAAAAATGGAAAAGCTCAGAATTGCAATAATCGGTACCGGTGGTATCAGTAACTGCCACACCAACGGCTATAAGGCTATCGCAGATAAGTGCGAAATCGTTGCCGTTTGTGATCTTGATGAGGAAAAGGCAAAGAACTATGCCGCAAATTACGGCGTGCCCGCATATTACACCGATTTCAACGAAATGTTCGCCAAGGAAAAGATCGATGCCGTTTCGGTCTGCACCTGGAACTCCTCGCATAAGCCCGCAACGATCGCCGCACTCAACGCAGGCTGTCACGTGCTTTGCGAAAAGCCTATGGCGATGAACACCGCAGAGGCTGAGGAAATGCTCGAATGCGCAAAGAAGAACGGCAAGCTCCTTATGGTAGGCTTCGTTCGCCGCTTCGGTAACGACGCAGACCTTATCCGTAAGTTCCGCGACGGCGGCACTCTCGGCGATCTTTACTACGCAAAGGCAAGCTATCTCCGCCGTAACGGCTGCCCCGGCGGCTGGTTCGGTGATAAGGAATACTCGGGCGGCGGTCCCCTTATCGACTTAGGCGTTCACGTAATCGACCTTGTTCGCTTCCTTGCGGGCAACCCGAAGCCTATTTCGGCGTACGGCGTTACCTACAATAACTTGGACCCCAACCGCGCAGGCGGCGGTCAGAGCTGGGTCTCCACCACCTCGGGCTATGAATTCAAGTACAACGTTGAGGATATGGCGGCGGCAATGATCCGCTTCGATAACGGTCTTACCCTTTCGGTCGAGGCGTCCTTCAAGCTCAACCTGAAGAACGACCGCGGCGAAATCGAGCTCTTCGGCACCAAGGCGGGCGCGAAGATCAGCCCCGAGGTTGAATACTTCGGTGACATGAACGGCACCTTCGTTGATATCAAGCCCTTCGGCAGCTCTGCGCTCAACTTTGACGGACTCTTCAACCGCGAGATCAATCACTTCGTTGAATGCTGCCTCGGCAACTGCGAATGTGTTTCTCCCGCAGAGGACGGCGTCGTTCTTATGCAGATCCTCGACGCGATTTACGAATCCGCTCGTACCGGCCACGAGGTCGTTATTAAGTAAAAGGCATAACAAAAAGACGGCTTCAAGCCGTCTTTTTTATTGCGTTAATTAATACTTGTTGACCTTCTTCTGGAAGTAGGACTTCGGGTGCTGGCAAACGGGGCACATTTCGGGAGCCTTCTTGCCGACGTGTAAGTGACCGCAGTTGGTGCAGATCCAGACCTGAACCTCTTCGGATACGAAGATGGTTTCGGTGTTGAGCTTTTCGAGAAGCGCGCGATATCTTTCCTCGTGCTCCTTTTCGATCTTGCCTACTGCCTCGAAGAGGTAAGCGATTCTGTCAAAGCCCTCTTCCTTAGCGGTCTTAGCAAAGCCTGCGTACATATCGGTCCATTCGTAGTTTTCGCCCTCAGCCGCATCGAGAAGGTTGGTAGCGGTATCGGGAACCTTGTCACCGTGAAGGATCTTGAACCAAAGCTTAGCGTGCTCCTTTTCGTTGCCTGCGGTTTCCTCGAAGATGTCCGCGATAACGGTGTAGCCTGCCTTTCTTGCTTCGCTTGCATAGTAGGTGTACTTGTTGCGAGCCTGAGATTCGCCCGCAAATGCCGTCATAAGATTCTGTTCTGTCTTGCTGCCCTTGAGTTCCATAGTTGATAAGCTCCTTTTGTTTGTTGTTTATTTTTTTAATTAGTTTTGAATTTTAATTCATTTCGAATTTCTTGCAGTCCTCGCACTTGCCGTAGAATACGGTTTCGTGTCTGACCGATGAGAATTTGCTTTTCGCTTCGATGAGTCTGTCGAGATTTTCGTTGTACTCCATATCGAAGAAATCGCAGAACCTTCCGCACTGCGTACAGCAGATGTGATGGTGCGGGGTGAGGTCGCCGTCAAATCTGTCGGGCGAGTTTGTTACCGAAATGCGCCTTATCTTGCCTATCTCGGCAAGTCGGTTGAGGTTTCTGTAAACCGTGCCTAAGCTGAGATTCGGCATTTCGTCGGCGATCATCGCGTGTACCTGCTCCGCCGTGGGATGCGTCTTTGTGCCCTGCACCGCAGAAAGTATGACTGCTTTTTGCTTGGTGTTGCGTTCTTTAACCATAGGCGTCATCCTTAATAAGAATAATTTCTATTAAGAATATACCATATGCAAAGCATTTTGTCAATAGGAATTTTTGTTTTTTCTTTACTTTTTGTGAGATTAATGGTAGAATAATCACGAAAAGATAAAGGAGACAAGAGCCCTATGCCGTTTTTGCCTATTTTTGCAAATGAAATAGATTACCGGCCCGACTTCGTTATAGTCACGGGCGACGCGTACGTCGATCATCCCTCGTTCGGTACCGCGATAATATCGCGCGTGCTCGAGGCGGAGGGATACTCTGTTGCTATTATACCCCAACCCGACTATAAAAGTAAAGAGGATTTTATGAGATTCGGGCGTCCGAGGCTTGCTTTTTTGGTGAATTCGGGCAATATCGACTCGATGGTGGCACATTACACCGCGTCCAAGAAGCGCCGTAACGACGATTACTATTCGCCCGGCGGCAAGATCGGCAGACGTCCCGACAGGGCTGTTATAGTATATTGTAACCGCATCCGCGAGGCATTCGGCGACGTTCCCATAGTTTTGGGCGGTCTTGAGGCATCGACCCGACGCTTTGCGCATTACGATTATTGGTCGGACAGCGTGAGAAGAAGCGTGCTTGTCGATTCGCGCGCGGATATGCTCACCTACGGTATGGGCGAGAATATATTAAGAAGGATAGCCTTCCTTCTTGACAAGGGCGTTCCGATAAAGAAGATACGCGACGTGCGCGGCACCTGCTTTATCGAGTCCAAGGAGTTCAACCCGCACTTTGACTACGAGGTGTGCGGTGATTACGACGATATCAAGAGCGATAAGCTCGCATTCGCAAGAGCTTATAAAATACAGTCCGACAATCAGGACCATATTTACGGTAAGGCGGTCGTCGAGACCTACGGCGATAAGCTGATGGTGCAGAACCCGCCGATGCCGCCGCTTACCCGCAAGGAGCTTGACGCGGTCTATTCGCTCCCCTATATGCGCACCTATCATCCGTGCTATGAGGAGCAGGGCGGTATCCCCGGCATCGAGGAGGTCAAATTCTCGATCGCACATAACCGCGGATGCTTCGGCGGCTGTAATTTCTGCTCGATAGCCTTCCATCAGGGCAGAACGGTGACCTCGCGCTCTATCGAATCCTGCGTTGCGGAGGCGGAAAAGATAGCCGCGATGCCCGACTTCAAGGGATATATCCACGACGTCGGAGGTCCGAGTGCAAACTTCCGTACGAACGGGTGTGAGCATGCGAAGAAGCACGGCGTCTGCAAGGGTAAAAACTGCCTTACTCCCACGGTCTGTAAGAATATGCACGTCGATCACAGCGAATATATCGACCTTTTGAAGCAGATCGAGGCTGTTAAGGGCGTGAAAAAGGTGTTTATCCGTTCGGGTCTCAGATACGATTACATACTTGCCGATAAAAACAACAGGTTCTTCCGCAAGCTCGTTAACGATCACGTCAGCGGGCATTTGAAGGTGGCTCCCGAGCATTGCTGTAACGACGTGCTCAAGCTTATGGGCAAGCCTCCCATTGAGGAGTACGACAAGTTCAAGGCAAGGTTTGCGCAGCTTACCAAGGAGGCGGGGAAGGAGCAGTATATCGTACCTTATCTCATTTCGTCTCACCCCGGAAGCACGCTCGATTCGGCTATAGAGCTTGCGCTGTACCTTAAGAAAAACGGCTTGAACCCCGAGCAGGTTCAGGACTTTTATCCCACCCCCGGCACGGCATCGACCTGTATGTTCTATTCGGGCTACGATCCGATGACGATGAAGCCGGTCTACGTGGCTCGCGACTACAGCGAAAAGCAGATGCAGCGAGCACTTCTGCAGTTCGCGCGTCCCGCAAACGCTCATCTTGTCCGTAAGGCGCTTATCAAGGCGGGCAGAGAGGACCTTATCGGCTTCGGCAAAGAGTGTCTGGTACGTCCCGAGCCGCCCAAAAGATATGAAAAAACCAACGATACGAGGAAAAAGCAGACGACAGGTCAAAAACGCAACGTACAAAGAAAGGGTAAGAAAAGATGAGTGCAGTAAAAGGATTCCATCACGTCGCTTTACGCGCAAAGGATTTTGATAGCTCGGTCGCCTTTTATAAGGCGCTTGGGCTGACCGAGTGCGTACGCTGGGGCGAGGGCGACGGCAGAGCGGTAATGCTCGATATGGGCGACGGCGGCAGGATCGAAATATTCGCCCGCGGCGAAGACCGTGACCGTGTCGACGAACGCTTCCTGCACCTTGCGTTCGCCGTCCACGACGTCGATGCGGCGTACGAAACGGCAGTCAAGGCAGGCGCCTCTACCAAATACGAGCCCTACGAGGCATCTCCTCCCGATGCGGTCCCACCCATAAGAATGCGCGTGGCATTCGTTTACGGACCCGACGGCGAGCTGCTTGAGTTTTTCAAGGAATTATAAAAAACAAAAACGTATGGAACCGAAATCCCATACGTTTTTTGTTTTACTGTTCATTGGGATAAGAGTGGGCCCAACATTTGTTTTCGACGCAATCCTCAGCAAGCCAATCGTACATCATAGGTAAATCATCCTCGCAAAGCTTTTCGTAGGCTTCTCTGTTGACGTAGCCAACTACGACATCGCTTTCTGCAAAAGTGCTACCGGTCATTTCGCGGGTCAATTCCTCGTTCGCAATGAAGCCTACGCTTTTTAAGTAGGAGTGAAAATCGGTAGTTTCCGCAACGAAGGTTGAGGTATGATTGTAAATCATAATGCAAAAATACTCATCATCTGCCACAGCATGGTCTCTCAAATAACCGTACGGCGGATTATGCTTTCCGGACATAAAGTTGGTTATCTCAAAAATATGGTTTGTTACCGTTGCGTCAGGATTGTAGATTATCTTTTCAGGAACAATTTCAATAACCTCCTCAGATTCAGAGCTTGTCGAGTCGCCCGAGCCGTCGTCCGCTATGCTTTCGATTAATGAAATCTCCGACTCGCTCGATGGGTTTGATATGTCGGATGTTTCGAGTTCATTTGAACAAGCAACAAATAAAAACAATGCGAGAACAAGCAGTATCGTAACAATCGTGTTTTTCATGAATTTTTCCTTTCTTTGCAAGCATATTTATGGATTTGTACTTTTGAGTGAGCTGTTTTTTATGCTCCTCACTATATAAATGTCATATACTTGCAAAACGTCTATAAAAAATTTGAAAAAAATAAAAAAATTCAGAAAATCGGATATGTGGACGTTTTTATGAGAATGGCAGAAATGCGTCGAAATAGTATATTATAAAAAACAAAAACGTATGGAACCGAAAAGTGCGTTGTTCTTATCGGAGAAAATAGAATTCTTTTAAATTCAGCTAAGAACCGGCATCGTATTTGTAAGTACAAATGCACTTGGGCAGTAGCCCAAACCCACAGGGCAACAGAAAAGAGAAGATTCGTATCATAACGAGTCTTCTCTTTCTTTTTGTCTGATAAGTGATATGCTGACTAAAGTCAGCGTGATATTTTCTTTTGGAAATTCCTCGCCTATGGCGAGATATTTTCAAAAGAAAGTGATATGAAACCTATCGGTTTCGTGATATTCTATTCGCCATAAACTGTCCGCAGGACAATATCACTATGCGTAGCATAATATCACTGCGAAGCAATATAACTCGCCGTCAGGCGAATAGAGTTGCGTGATA
>JAFXDO010000076.1 GCA_017563195.1 Clostridia bacterium
GCATCAAAAATCCGCGATATACGCTCGTATTATCGCGGATTTCTTCTTTGTCTTGCGACAAAACTATCTGATTTTAAGGTGCGTAGCAGTTTTGCGCGTATGCGATTTGTTCTGTAACGACGGCGAAAAACGAAGGAATACAAACGTATTTCAAGGTTTTTTTGACTAAGTTACAGGGCAAAACGGTAGCGCAAAACCGTTTTCTCACTGTGGTGCATCGCCCAAAGCCACTGCTTCTCCCGAAATTTTTAAGTAAAATGCGCTTGGCTCAGAAAACAAAAAACGAACCCACTTTCGTAAGTTCGTTTTTTGGCACGCCGCAAGGGATTCGAACCCCTGACCTACTGGTTCGTAGCCAGTTACTCTATCCAGCTGAGCTAGCGGCGCATATTCAACGCGATATATAATAACATAAAGAAAACGTTTTGTCAAGAGAAATGTAAAAATATTTGGATTAATTTCTTCATTACTGAAAAATCAAAGAGGTTCTATGAAAAAGAGATGTGCCTGGTGCAATTTAAATAATGAAAGGTACGTGGAGTACCACGATAACGAGTGGGGAGTTCCGAATTTCGACGAAAAGTATTTGTACGAAATGCTGATACTCGAGTCGTTTCAGGCGGGGCTTTCCTGGGAGTGCGTGCTTAACAAGCGGGATGCCTTCCGTGAAGCGTACGATGGGTTCGATATAAATCGAGTCGTTGAATACGGCGAGGAAAAGATAAACGAGCTGCTTCAAAACAAGGCGATCATAAGGAATCGGCTTAAGATAAGAGCGAGCATTGAAAACTCGAGGATTTTTCTTGAAATATCAAAGGAATTCGGGTCGTTTTACAAATATTTAAGGTCTTTTTCAGCTAAAGACGTTATATTCGAAACGGGGAAGTCTGTGAATTTCATTTCCGACGCGGTCTCTGCCGATCTGGTAAAGCGCGGGATGAGGTTCGTCGGCTCGACAATAATCTATTCATACCTTCAGGCTATCGGATTTATATACTCGCACGACGAGGATTGCTTCCTGCATAAGAGCGCCGAGGCTTAAACATAATAAACAAAACGAATCGATCGATTTGTGCACAACGACGATTGTGTTTTGATATTCGTATAGATTGTTGACAAATATGTAAAAATGCTTTATAATTTAAATGTGTAAGAATCAATATAGTGTATTCGTGAAGTGTTTCTTCGTTTTACCTCCTTTCAGCAACAGAAGCTCCGCCGAATCGGGGCTTCTATTGCATTGTTTAGAGGCGGATTTAACAGAATTATAACATTTTGCGGCACTTACTTTTCACGGAGGTTAATAAAATGAAAAGAAAAATTGCACTTGCGTTGCTCGTATGTATGGTTATGAGCGTATTTGCACTTCCCGTCAGTGCGGTTGAGGATGACATTATGGCACCCGGTGACATTGCGAAGGTCCTCATCTATACCGACGGCGGCGTAGAAATTCCCTCGAACAAGGAAAAGGTTGCCTGCGAGATCTACATTGTAGACCAAGAGGGCGGCATCTACGAAACGATCCACGGTGAGAATTGCACCGTAAACGTAAGAGGTAACTCGACCTCTTCGGCGTACAAAAAGCCTTACAACATCAAGTTTGACAGCAAGACCGACGTTCTCGGCATGGGCAAAAACAAGAAGTGGAGCCTGCTTGCAAACTGCTATGATAAGACCCTTCTCCGTAACGCTGTCGTTATGGACTTCGCAAAGGAGCTCGGCGTTCCCTATACTCCCGACTACAAGTACGTTGACGTTTATGTTAACGATGAGCTTCAGGGCAGCTACCTCCTTATCGACTCGGTAGAGGTCAGCGAGACCCGCGTTGATATCGATCTTGATAACAACGAATACCTTATCGAGCTTGACTACAACACCCCCGATCCCGACTGCTACTACCTTAATTCCGGCGTGTATGGCATTAGTTTTGCCATCAACGAGCCCGAAATCGAGGACATTACCGATGAGCAGACCAGATACGTAGAAAATCTTATTTACGAAGCCGAGTACTCTCTCGGCAGCGACGATTTTGATGAGATCTGCGAATATTTCGATATCGAATCGATGGCTAAGTTCTACGTTACCCTCGAATACTTCAGAAACATCGACGTTGCTACCAGCTCGACCCGCTTCCACATCAAGGGCGGCAAGATCTACGGCGGCCCCGTTTGGGACTTTGACCTTTCTTCGGGTAACTATAACGTTGACTACTACGGCACAGGCACTCTCGAGCAGAAGTTCCACGCAACCAAGATGAAGTGGTTCAAGGCGCTTGTTGAGTATCCCGAATTCCAGGAGCTTGTTAACAAGTACTTCCTCGAAATGCAGGACACCATCGTTAACCTTTATACCGACAACCTGCTCGGCAAGAACAAGATCGATTCTATGATCGAGACCTACGGCGCATCCTTCGACCGCAACCACAACGAGGCGGGCTGGGATCCGAGCGTTGTTCATCACTCCTCGATGCAGCTTGAGCGTCACCCCGACGAAACCTATGAGGAAAACGTTGAATTCTACCGCAACTGGCTGCTCGAGCGCAACGAATGGCTTCTCGAGACCTGGGGTCTTACCTCGTTCGTAGAGATCAAGGAAGGCAGCGCACTTAACGAGGATGCGTTCATTATCAAGGGTCTTTCCGATGAGATTCCCGTTTCCGAATTCCTCGGCGAGTTCGTTACCGAAAACGTGACCGTGTCGGTCAACGGCGAGGCGCTTGCGGACGATGCATACGTTCCCAATGGCGCTATCGTTTCCTGCGGCGGCGCAAGCTACGGCACTCTCGTGCTCGGCGACGTTCAGGAGGACGGTGTTGTTAACCAGTACGACTACATTATGGTCAAGCGCGCATACTTCAAGACTGTTGAGCTTGACGACTTGGCATTCGCTGCGGCAGACGTTGACGGCGACGGCGAGATCCTAACCTACGACTATATTGCAGTAAAGCGCCATTATTTCGGCACTATTGACATTTATGAAGTTTACAACGGCTAAAAGCTTAATTGCTTTGCTTTTGTGCCTGTCTGTATGCCTGCTTTCCTCGTGTATTGCACTCGGACCTACTCTTGAAGATCTCGAGGAATACAGCAGAATGCATGCGTCGAGCGGCGGCGACGGCGGTGAGAGCTCTGATGAGGCCGCCTCCGATTCCGACAGCAGCGACAGCGACGTGTCGGCAAGCGGAGACAAGACGATGACGGTGCATTTCATTGACGTCGGGCAGGGCGACTCGGCGTTTATCGAGCTTCCCAACGGTGAGTGCATGCTTATCGATGCGGGCGAGCGCGATTATGCGGGCAGGGTCATTTCATTCATCGATTGCCTCGGATATACGAAGATAGACCACGTCGTGGCAACACATCCGCACTCCGACCATATCGGCGGAATGCAGAGGGTGATCGAAAGCTTCGATATCGGAACGATCTATATGCCTGAGGCGATAACCGACACGAGCAGCTTTATCAATCTGCTTGAGGCTATCGATGCAAAGGGCAAGACTATCACTCCGGTCGACGATACGCTTGTCGTCAATTTCGGCGGTGCAAAGGGACGCTTTGTGGCGCCCTCGGTAATTTCCGAAAATCTCAACGATTGCTCGGCAATACTTCATTTGAGCTACGGCGAGCGTGCCTTCCTGTTCACGGGCGATGCCGAAGCTATCGAGGAGAGCACGGTCAGCGCAGACATTGAAGCCGACGTGCTCAAGGTCGGGCATCACGGCAGCTACACCTCGTCGAGCGATGCTTTCCTTTCGAAGGTGAAGGCTCAAATTGCAGTCATCTCCTGCGGTAAGGATAACGAATACGGACATCCGCACGACGTTGCTCTTAAGCGTCTCGAAAACAGCGGTGTAAAGAGGATATATCGCACCGATATTTCGGGCACGGTTACCGTGATCACTGACGGAAGGACGCTCGGGGTTTCGGAGGGAACCCAAGTGACAGATTACGTTTGGGTGCTGAATATCGGCAGTAAGAAGGTCCACACTGCGAGCTGTGATTCTGCTGTCGAAATGAACGAGTACAACAAGGCGTATTCAATCCGTGACTTGGATGAGCTTCTGGCGCTCGGATATAAGCTGTGCGGAAGCTGTAAGCCCAATGAGGAGTAAGCTATGAGAATTACTATAGACCGCATTGAGGGCGATATCGCCGTGTGCGAGCTGCCGGATATGCAACTTATCGATCTTCCGATACGTTTGTTTGACGACCCTAAGGAGGGCGACGTTTACAGCATCGAAAAGGATGATGCCGCCAAGGACGAGCGGATGAGCAAGGCAAGATCGCTTTTTGAAAAGCTTAAAAACCGCGATTAGCTGATTTAAGGGGAAGCTCTTTCAGGAGCTTCCTCTTTTCATCTCTTGAAAGCGTCGGAAGCACAAACAAAAGGTGCCCTCAAGGGCACCTTTTATTATTGCTTGAAGAATTTGGGTATAGCGCGATAAGAAAACGAGCCTCCTTTGCAAAAAGGAGGCTCGCAAAGTAATCGGTAATTAACCGATAACGTAAGTGCCGAAGTAGTGGCGTCTGATGAGAATGTAGTCAAACTGGTTAACTTCACCGTCGGAGTTAGCGTCTGCGGGAAGCATTTCGTCATCGGTGAGATAACGGGTGCCGAAGTAGTGACGCTTTACGAGGATGTAGTCGTACTGATTGATCGCGCCGTCTGCGTTAACGTCGCCGAGAATATATTCGGGCGCTTCAAAGGTGACCGTATCGGAGAACAGAACGGTGTCGTCATCGAAGGCTACTCCACAGATATAGGTTTCGCCGATTGCGGCTGCCTTAAGTGCGGCTTCGGTTTCGTCTTCAATGATGGTATAGAGCGTGAGAGTACCGCTCGCGGTGAAGGTAATATCTTCTTCATAGCTGTCGACGTAGAAGTAGTAGTGTCCGTCAAAGGGAGCTTCAAGGGTGAAGGTTCCGTCTTCGTATACAACCTTGAAGCTAACGGAATCGTCGTAAGCTTCGTCATAGATGACC
>JAFXDO010000004.1 GCA_017563195.1 Clostridia bacterium
CGTAAACCTCTCCAACGGTATCGACGACGGTAAGGCTACCGCACTCGCTATTCCCGCAGGCGGCTTCGTCTGGGCTATCAACAAGGGTAACGACTATCCCTCGCTCGGACTCGGCGACACCGACTACACCTCGCCCAACTGTAACGCTATGCTGGATATCGCACTTGCGTGGAAGATCGGCGACAAGTTCACATTCTACGGTATCAATCCGCTCAACCCCGTCATCTCCACCTCGACTCCCGGTAAGGTATGGTATGACGACGCATACGTCTGCACCTCCTACTTTGCACCCTACAGCGAGGGTACCGTAACTCCTCCTCCCGTGGTAAAGGGACAGCTCGGCGACGTTAACAACGACGGCAGCATCGACCAGTACGACTATCTCCTCGTTAAGCGTCACTACTTCGAGACCCGTTACCTCACGTCCGACGAAATGGGCAGAGGCGACGTTAACAAGGACGGCACCGTTAACCAGTTTGACTACATCCTCATCGCACGTCACTACTTCGGCACCTTCACCATCAAGGGTTAATTTGATTCAATAGCTTGTATCATACAAAAGAAATCGAGCTTCAATTTTTCATTGAAGCTCGATTTTTGTTTATTTCAAGCAGTTAAAGAGCGAGGCTACGTTATGCCCGAGAACCGTGAGGGATCACGGCTTTTGCGTCATTCGCCTTCCTTGCTCGGATTTTTTCTGCGCTTGCTTGCTCGTGCGAGCTTGTAAAGCTCCTCGGCGGCGAGCCGTGCCTTAAGCACGGGGATATTGCTCGGAGTGAAGCAATAGAAAAGCATTTCGTTGTTGCCGATGCAGATAATATCGCCCATGGTGTAAAAATAGAAATCGGCGTTGATGCTGTGCGAGGCGATAGGAGGCTGATGAAAATTGAGCTTGCCGTCACATCCGGTAAGCGAAAATCCGTTCAAATCGTGGACGAGCCTGCCCTTACCGACTCGGTAAAGCGCCTTGTTGTCGCGAATGATGCCGATCTCGACCTCTGTGTCAAGTCGGTATTCGCCCGATTCTATCTCGCTTTTCACGCACTCGCGCTGCCAGTCGACCCAGTCGGGAATATGCGTGAATGCAGTCTCACCGCTTTTGGCAGACAGTCTGCCGAGCACACTCATTTCGTATGCCTTGCCGCATTTTTTGCATACAAGCTCGCATCCGTCGCCCTTGGTGTAGCCCTCGGAATTGCAGGCGGGACAGCGGTAAAGTATTCTCTGAAGCCCTCTTGCGCGGCTTTTGTGACTGATTTCCACGTTTGATTCGTATTGGCTTTTGAAGTTATCGAACGAGAACTCCTTTTCGATGATCGCGTCGAGCTCGTTTATCGGCTTTTCTGCGATCTCCTCGGGCGTGAGCAGGCATTTCACCTCTGCTTTTACCTTGACCTTGTGGGTGATAAGCTCGTTATAAAGCGGCTGACGCAGGAACGCGCCGTCGGTGATGACCGATACCACAGGCACTCCCAACCGCTTGAGCAGCATACCTATTCTCGGGGGAAGCGCCGTCGCGCGGCCGTCGAGCGAATAGCCCGCCTCGGGGAACATAAGCACGCTCGCCTTCTTTTCGGTCAGCGCGTACTTAATATCGCTCATAAGCGAAATATCGGAGACGAACTTGTGGGTGGGGATGCAGCCGATGAGCGGCATAAGCCAGCGCTTGCCGATGTAGGAATCGTGCGTGCTGACTATGCAAAGCGGCTTGGGGAAGAATATTTTGTAGGCTATCTTCAGGTCGATAAAGCTCGAGTGGTTCATAAGGATAAGACAGGGCTTGCCCTCGGTGAGCTCCATACGGCTTTCGGTGTATTCGAATCTCGTTGCGAGCATATCGGGAATCGAAAGCAGACGGATAAGCCCGCGCAGGATGCCTAACGGCTTCATGGGAAGACGGTGCCTGGGCAGGGGCAGGGCGAGCACGTCCTCGTAGCTCATGACCTTACTTTTTATCTTCATAGAGATCCTCCTTTATTGGGGGGGTGTGTATCATTATACAATACCGCGCGCGTTTTGGCAAGAGAAATCGGAAATTGCAAAAAAACGGCTGCGGTTGTTGACATAAAAGCGAAAAAGGTTTATATTAAAGGTAGAAGATTTAAGCACCGACTCTTGCGAGGCGGCAAAGCGTTTTGCCGTCCGACGACAACCCTCGGCGCTTCGTAAAGCGAAGGAACGTAGAGGAAATGACGAATTATATTACGGCGAAGCAGGCTGCCGAGCTTTGGAAAATAACACCGCGACGCGTGCAGGAAATGTGCCGAAACGGAGAAATAGAAGGGGTTACACGTCACGGTAGGGAATGGCTTATTCCCGTCAACGCCACGCGCAGGACGCAAGGCGGAAAAGCAGTCGAACAGATTGAAAAGAAAAGCGCAGATCAGAGCATTTACGGCGGAATGACCGACACCTATAAGCTTCCCGGCAGTGCGGCGGAGGTTATGATGTCGCTTGCAGGCAACGAAACGGCGTACGATATTTTTGCCTGCCAGCTTTATTTTTACCGCGGTGAATACAAAAATTCCATCGCGCTTGCAGAAAAGCTGGCTTCGGACGACGTTAAAAACGTCAGCCACCGTATTGCGGCGGGTATACAGCTTATGCTCGGCTCGATATACACGGGCGACATAAAGCTTTGGCGCCGCGGCAGAGATTATATTGCGAATACGGCTTGCGAAAACGAATATCAGAAAAACGCAGTCGACTTCTGGCTCGCCTGCGGTACAAACGCGCTTACCGACGCAACCTATTACCCCGAATGGTTCAAGAGGGGTGATTTCACCAGGCTCCCGCCGAACAATTATGCGGTTGCAAGCTATCATTACGTGAAATATCTGTACGTCGTGTGCTCGCAGGACAGCGAGCAGGCGATCGAGATAATGCATACGATGCCGAGAATAATCGAGCCGCTCATTTCCTGGGTGTGCCTGACGCGCTCGGTTCTGATGGAGATATATTTAAGGCTCCTCTGTGCGCTGGCTTATCATATCTGCGGCAGGGACGAAAGCGCGATACCTCACATCGACCGTGCGATCTCGCTTGCACTGCCTGATAAGCTTTACACCCCGTTTGCGGAATACCGCCGCAGGTTCGGGTTCCTGATGGACGACAGGATCCTGCTTCAGTCAAAGACTGCGCTCGCCGATATCAAGACTGCGTCGAAGATGCTCGTGGAGGGCTGGACTGCCTTGCACAACGAGGTGCTCGGCAAAAATGTATCATCGTCACTCTCGACGCGCGAATGGCAGGCGGCAAGGCTTGCGACCTACGGTCTGTCGAATAAGGAGATCGCCGAGCGAATGGGCGTCACCGTCAACGCAGTAAAGCAGGCATTGCGTATGGCGATGGACAAGACCGGCGCCGAAAGCAGATCCGAAATAGCCAAATATCTGTAACTAAAAGGGAAGGCAACAAACGCCTTCCTTTTTTGGTTCGTTTCAACGAAGCCGAAAATATAAAAAACTATACCAAATATGTTTTTTTGGTGTAGTGAAATTGCGGTTTTTTTCGGATATAATTATAGCATAAAAGGAGTGTGATGTTATGATAAACGGCAAACGCCCCTGCGAAGGAGACTTATATAAAGAGCTTACCGTAGACGGTAGAGTCTTTAAGCTGGTTTACGGGTTCTATTCCGATGCCGAGCGCGAAACGGGAGAGATGGTTCCGATCCTGCCCGACTTCGAAAGCGAACCGATTCATACCGAAGGCGGCCGCCCCTTCGTAACACACATACAGGACGCCTGCCCGAGCTATTGCCCGAAGCGCGGCGAGGGAGACCTCTGGTGCTCCGACTGTATACACTTTAAAAACGACGGACATGAAATCGGTGTCTGTCTATGCGAGAACAACAGGCTCGCCAACTGCTGAAAATAACTCGACTTATATAAAACTGCTGATCGTATTTCTATGGAGGATTCAAAAATGAAAAACAAAGGCTTTGGGGTATTTAAGCGCCTTACCGCGGGATTGCTTGCCGCGATAATGGTAGTTATGCTCGTGCCGATCGTTTCGGCGATCGATCCCGACACGATATCCGGACGCGTATCCGATCCGTCTACCATGGACGGCTGGAGAGATTGGTTCGGCTCGTCGGTGGGCAGCACGAAGAATGCGGGCGGTGTATGGACCGACAAATCGGTATTCACCGACGCAAGCGCGTTTCCCGAGGGAACGGTTTCGCTTGACGGCGAAGACAATTTCCTTGTTGCGCTTTCTGCGATAGCGTCTAATAAGACTATCGTGGGCTATTCCAACATTCCGACCGACACGATGCTCGTGCTTGACGTTTCGGGCTCGATGGAGGGCAACGTTGACGACCTCGTCGCGGCTACCAACGAGTCGATAAGAAAGCTTTACGAGGTAAACAATCACAACCGCGTCGGCGTTATCCTTTATTCGGGTAACAGCGAATTCGGCACCTCGAATACAGGCACGGCGACCGTGCTTCTCCCGCTTGACCGCTACACCGCGGGCAACAGCAAAGGCGACTTTCTTGCATATTCCTCACGTTACGAGGGATCGGGATATAACCGAGTGCTTGTAGAGACGGTAAGCATCGCGCGAAACGTACGTGGTTCTGATTCGACAACAGATATGAGCGGATCCAAGGATGCCGTCGGCGGCACCTATATCCAGAACGGCCTTTACAAGGCGTACGAGGAATTTTCGAAGGTTGAAAATACCACCATTGAGGACGGCTTCCAGGCGGGTATGCAGATAATGCCCATCATCGTCCTTATGAGCGACGGCGCGCCCACCTCCGCTACGACGAGCTATGCCAACGTCGGCGTGAGCAACGCAGGTAACGGAGCGAACGGCGGCGCGACCGAGAATATGGCGTTCCTTACTCAGCTTACCGCAAGCTACGTTCACGCAAGGGTCAAGGAAAAGTACAACCGCGAGCCGCTGTTCTACACCCTCGGACTCGGGGTAGGCGACTCCGACGTTGCACAAAGCGTTCTCGACCCCGTGGGCTTGACCGATGATAAATGGGCAAGCTATAAGAGGCTTTCGGGCGATTACAGCACACTTTCGCTTGTGCTTCCCAACACCTCGGGCAATAGCAATAACATCAGCTATTCGACCAAGAGCATATATCGCAACTCCTACTGCACGCTTGAGGATTACGTAGACGAATACTATCCCGCGAGCAACAGCGCTCAGATGATCGAAAGCTTCCAGAAGATAGTTGACGAGATCATCATTCAGTCCAGGTACTACCCGACCCACCTCAAGGGAAGCGACCCCGACTTCGGCGGATATATCACCTTTGAGGATGCCATCGGTGAGTATATGGAGGTCAAGGAGGTCAAGGGCATCCTTCTCGGCGACACGCTGTTCGACGGCGCGATGCTCGCGTCTCAGATAAACAGCAGCGGCAACGGCTTGGGAACGGTCGATAACCCCACCGAGCTCGGCGACGAATTCATCCGCGCAATCAAAGCGCGTTTGGGAATTTCGAGCACCGAGGAAGCACAGACGCTTGCCGAATACGCTTGGGAATACAAGCAGCTTTACTACGAAAGCAAGGATAACTTCAGCAACTATATCGGCTGGTACGCAAAGGCAGACGGCAGCTATCATTCCTTCTGGCACGAGGGAATGACCGAGCACCCTGCAGACGCGGCATACATCAACCGCTCCTACGGCTTCCTCGGCAAGGCAGAGGGCAACATCAAGGACTCGGATATGATGTATATGTCGGTTCAGGTGCATACCAACATCAAAAACGGTCATCAGACGGTGATCTGGAAGATCCCCGCAGCGCTCGTTCCCGTCGTGACCTATAAGATCACTCTCGAGGGCGACAGCATCGAGGATGCTACCGACATCGAAATGGTTATCGAGGATGCCGAGCCCATCCGCCTCGTGTTCGAGACCGGCGTGCGCTCCGACATCAACGAGCTTAACGTCGCGTCGGTAATGGCGGCTGCAGACGGCAAGTTCAAGGCAGAGGACGGCTATTACTTCTGGACCAACCGCTGGAACGACAGCGGAAGCTCGAACTTCAGCGATACCGCCACCGAGGTCCATTTCGTACCCAGCGAGGAAAACGAAAGATACTACTACGTCGAGGACAGCGATATCTACGTCCTTGAAAACGGCGATTACGTTGCCGTGGACTACGCGTCTTCGTCCGATTTCGACGAAAATACCGATTACTACCGTATGAGGACCGAGTTCTCGCTTTCGTCCGTCTTGAGCAAGAATGCGACCAAGTCTCAGGTCCCCGAAAAGATCGCGTCCGAAGCGTTCGATAAAAAGCAGCAGCGCGACGACGGAAGCTGGTATATCCCTCGCGGAACCGCATTGCACCACTTCGACGATATCGTCGTGAATAAGGAATCCAATCCGACACAGTCTCTCGATTATTCGGCAAACCCCTTCGTTATGCACGTGGGCAGTATGCACGAGGCAGAGGTGCACCTCGGCAATAACGGCAGACTCAAGGTTACTCCCGCTCAGGGCATTATGCTCACCAAGTCGCTCGACGCCGTCGAGCCGGGTACCGACACCGAGTTTAGGTTCGTCATCGAGCTTGATGCACCCGCAGGCGTCGCTCTTGCAGGCGAATATCCCTACGTCATCGCAAAGACGGGCGAGTACGAGGGCAGAGAGGGAATGGCTAAGGTCGTCGGCAATAAGCTCGAAATGACCGTCTCGGCAGGCGAGACGCTCTTCCTTACGGGGCTTCCCACGGGCGTTGAATACAGCGTGATCGAGTCGGCAGACAACTCCGATTATAAGCTCAAGAGCGTAAGCGTCAACGGCGTTCGCTCGAACGACGGAGTCGCAAAGGGCAGCGTTACCGCGTACCTGCTCGACGACGTTCACTTCGTCAATACCCCCGTGACGGTCGGAAGCCTTATCGTTTCCAAGAGCGTGACGCATCCCTTCGGCAGCGGATATTCGATTCCCGAGGGTCTCGAATTCAACGTTTCTATTGCGCTTAAGGGCGACGGCGTTGCAGGCAAGAGCTTCCCCGCGTACACCTCCGAGGGCGAGACTAAGGTGACGACCGATGCAAACGGCGTGTTCAGCGTTACTCTTGCGGATGGCGGATCGATCTCGGTGCACGAGATCCCCGAGGGCACGGAATACACCGTGACCGAAACCAACATTCCTGCTGGTTTTACCGTATCCTCGGCAAGCACGGGACTTAACGGCGTCGTTTCCGCAGAAGGAAACGCAGTCGCAAGCCTTGTAAACGACTACTCTCCCGCGCCCGCGACCCCCGACATCGAGGTCGTTGTGGACAAGCTCTTGAACGGCAGAGATTTTGTCGAGGGCGACAGCTTTGAATTCGTTCTCGAGCGCTATTCCGACTCTGCGCGCGCAAGCTACGTCGTTATAGACAGAGCGACCGCGACCGCTATGAGCGATATCGTCGACGGCAAGCTCGTGACCACACTTTCGCTCGACGGTGAAAGCTACACCGCAGCGGGCAGCTACCACTACGCTATAGTCGAGACCGACGCGTCTCTGACCGGTAACGGGGTTCTCGGCGTGACCTACGATAAGACCAGACTCCACTTCACGGTCGTCGTTGCAGACGCTGATATGGACGGAAGCCTCGAGGTCTCTGCGGTCACTCCTCTTACGCCGGTTACCGTGAGCGGAGATGCAGAGGACGGCTTTACCGTGCACGGACAATTCAACAACAGCTACAGGGCTACCGTTCCCGAAACGGTCACCGTAGATATAACCAAGATTATCAGCAACCCCTCGAATGCGACCATCGGCAGAAACGGCTTCAGCTTCACGCTTTACGATGAAGCAGGCGAGGCTGTCGCGCACTCGAACATCACCGACGTGAACGGTAAGGCGATCATTTCGATGACCTTCGGCGCAGACTTCATCGGTGAAAGCTACACCTATACCCTTAAGGAGGACGTGCATACGTCTCCCATCCCCGGTATGACCTACAGCACCGAGGAAAAGACCTTTACGGTCGAGATAATCGACAACAATGACGGCAGCGTCGGCACTCTTATCGACGGAGTCAAGGCGGACCGCTACGCTGCGGAGTTCACCAACATTTACGAGCCCGAAAACGCATTCCTCATCCTCAGCGGCAATAAGAATCTTTCGGGCAGAATCGTCAACGAAAACGAATTCTCCTTTAGTCTGTTTGAGACCGACGAGGACTATGCATACGAGGGCAAAGACGCGCTTTACGTTGCATTTGCAGGCTATGACAGATCGTTTGCGTTCCCGATGCTGACCTACGACAGCGTCGGCAAGCACTACTACGTGATCGTCGAGAACGAGGGCTCGCTCGGCGGCGTTGAATACGACGGCTCGGTTATTACCGTTGAGGTCGACGTTTCCGACGTTGACGGTCAGCTCGTTACGGCTGTTACGATGCTCAAGGACGGCGTCTCCATCGAGGCTATCGAATTCAATAACGTCTACACTGCGACACCCGCAACGGTTCCTATCGGCGGCACCAAGATTTTGAGCGGCAGACCTCTGGCGGAAGCAGAGTTTGAGTTCGAGCTTATCGGCTCCGACGGCAACGTTATCGAAAGCGTCAAGAACGACGGCGACGGAAGATTTGCATTCTCGAGCCTCGAGCTTGACAAGGCAGGCAGATATATTTACACCGTTAAGGAGACCGAGGGCTCGCTCGGCGGTATAACCTACGATAAGAGCATATTCACCGTCACCGTCGACGTTACCGATAACGGTATGGGCGCGCTTGTTTACAGCGTCAGCTACAATAAGGGCGGCAACGACGCAAGCGAGATCGTATTCTCCAACAGCTACTCGGCATCTCCCGTCGAGGTGAAATTCGACGGAATCAAGACCCTTGAGGGCAGAGCGCTTAACGAGGGCGAGTTCGAGTTTCGCCTTACAAATACCGGCAGCGGCAATACCGTTGAAACCGTATACAACAAGGCAGACGGCAGCTTTGAGTTCTCTCCCATCACCTTCAGAGCGGCAGATATCTACCACTACACCGTTACCGAGGTCAATAACGACCGCGGCGGCATCGACTACGACGCAGCCGTATACTCGGTCCACGTCAAGGTCACCGACGACGGACAGGGACAGCTTGTCGCAGAGGCAGAATATCTGCTTGGCGACGCGACCGTCGAGTCCTTGGAGTTCACCAACTACTACAGCACGACCCCTGCGATGCTCATACTTTCGGGCACCAAGACCCTCAACGGCAGAGATCTTGTTGCGGGCGAGTTTGAATTCGAGCTTTACGAAACCGATTCCGATTACGTTATCGGCAGTGAAGCGTCCGCGGTCGTCTCCAACGGCGAAAACGGCGTGTTTGAATTCCCGAGCATGAGCTACGACACGGTGGGCGACAGATACTACGTCATCGTCGAGCACGACGGCGGAGTCAAGGGCATCACCTACGATAAGACCGAATACCGCGTTCGCGTCAGTGTCACCGACAATAACGAGGGTGCGCTCGTCGCAAGCATCGAGGCTACCGATTCCGAGGGTAACAGCGTCGAAGCGCTGAGCTTCGTCAACGCATACACCGAACAGTCGGTCACCGTCGGTATCGACGTGGTGAAGACTGTTGAAAACAGATCCGAAAAGCAGATCACAGCCGAGGGCTTCGACTTCCTGCTTACCAAAAACGGCGCGACCGTTACCAAGGTAACGAGCGACGAAAACGGCAGGGCAAGGCTTGAGCTCAGCTTTAAAGACTCCGATGCAGGCAAGACCTACAGCTATATCCTTAAGGAGATCAACGGCGGTATGGCGGGCGTGACCTACGATACCCGCGAGTATAAGCTCGATATCACCGTCGACTTCGACGAAAACGGCGAGCTTGTCGCAAGCGTCGTTAAGGACGGCAAGACCGAAAACGCGACGGTTGCAGAGTTCGTAAACGTTTACGAGGTCATCGAGCCGGGCGACGATTCGATGTTCGTTGCTTGGATCGCGCTCCTCATCATAAGCGGCGGCGCGGCTATCACGCTTGGCAAAAACGGCAAAAACAAGCGCCGTGAGTTCTGATTGAGTTTTTCTCCTCTTAAATAGAGTCGACAGCAGCAGAAGGACCCGCAGGGATTATGTCCCGCGGGTCTTTCTGTACTTGAAAATAAGGAAAATGTGTGGTATCATAATAAAAAAACGGAGGACAGCTATGTCAAAGCTTGTAAGATCAAACGCTCTTCAGGGCAAGACCGTGGTCGCGTTCGGCGACAGCCTTACCAATTTCTGCGGAAATTCCTATGCGTCTCATATAGCCGAGGATCTCGGCATAACAGTCATAAACGCGGGTGTCGGCGGCAATAACACCTATCACGCGCGTGACAGATTTGAAACTGACGTGCTCGCGCACGATCCCGACCTTGTCATCATCGGATTTGCGGGAAACGATCAGGCTGTTAAGCGCGATACGCGTGAAAGCATCGTACCTCTTGCGGAATACCGCGCAAATCTCGTGTACTTCCTCGAGCAGATCCGTGCACGCGGCGGCGACGTCGTTTTCATCACGGTGACCCCGACCATGCCCGAACGCTATACTCCTTGGGAATACAATATCCACTATATTTACGAGGACGGTGCGGTGCTCGACCGTTACTGCGACGCCGTGCGCGATATTGCACGCGAGTACAGGTGCGGACTCGTCGATATCCATCGTGAGTACGACCTTATCAAGCTTGACGATTATATGATCGCCGACGGTATGCACCCCTCGGATCTCGGCAGACGCTTCCTTGCCGATTGCATCGGTGGCTATCTGCTTGCGGCTTACGACGGCGTGAATCGCGCGGAGATAAAATGCGACTGTGTCGATGAGTCGGGCTCGATCTTGAGGAGCGACGTTTTCGTCGGCGAGGCAGGAGCGCATATCGCCATTCCCGCACCGGTTATCGACGGAAAGAATGCGCTCACTCCCATCGTAAACGAGACCTTCGACGGCAACAAGACCGTTACTATCAAATACGAATAAAACAAAAAACTCCCGAAAGGGAGTTTTTTAACGGTTTCGCAAAGTTTAATAATTTTAACTGCAAAGTCTGTTGAAAGTTCCCGAAGTTTAGATTCTGCCATATAAACACCGCCTTTCTTATTGCAATTATACCATATCGATTAGGATATTCAAAGTGAAATATCCTTCGGATGTGAAATGAAATAAATCCACTCACGCCCGCAGGCATTTCACACGCCGCAGGCGTATTTCACGCACAAAGTGTATTTCACAAATCCCGCAAGGGATTTATTTCATTGAAAAGAACCCACACTTGTCATAGACAAATGTGGGTTCTTTTCTGGTGACCCGTAGGGGAGTCGAACCCCTGCCTTCGCCGTGAGAGGGCGACGTCTTGGCCACTTGACTAACGGGCCGTGCAATATAATATAGCACAACTTTTTCGGTTTGTCAATACAAAGTGAGCCAAGAAAGAGACATATTTTTTAAAATTCTTTGTTTTTTGCCCTCGTGCGGCGATGGGAGAGGAGCTGAACTCCACCGGAGGTTCACAAACGCTATGTCTCCTGCCTGCCGTCTCTCGATTCGAGCAGACGCTTTACGAATATAGCCGCTAACGGAAGGACGAATATCCCGACGATGCCCATGAGCTTAAGCCCGATATACATCGACGCAAGCGACGCGAGCGGCGAAAGCCCGATGAATTTGCCGACTATGCGCGGCTCGATTATCTGACGGACGACGGTTATTACCGCATAGGTAACGAGTATGCCGATACCACGACCGTAATTGCCCGCAAAGAGCGCGACGGCGCCCCAGGGAATGAGCACAGTCCCCGTCCCGAGCACCGGCAGGATATCGACAAGTGCAATGACGAGCGCGAGCACGAAAGCGTAGTCTACTCCGAGGATGAAGAAGGCGGCAAGCAACTCGGCAAAGGTTATCAAAAACAGCATTCCGTAGGCGCGTAGGTATAGACCGACCGAGCTTGCGATAAGCTCCTTGGCTTGCGTCAGCTTCGGGCGCAGGTCTTTCGGGAACAGCGAAAGGAAAAAGCAGTTCACCTTGACGCGGTCGATCGCGATATAATAGGTCGACAGTATCACCACTATGAACGCGAACAGCGCTTTGGGCAAAAATGCCGCCGCCGAGCCCAAAAACGTCACGAGCCTGCCCGACATCTTGTCGCCGATCCCCATAAGCAACCCCCACAGCTCCTCGTCGAGGTTGCTTCGCATCTCCCAAAGCCTGTCCTTTACGTCGACAAACGGGACGAACGAGTTGATCCTGTCGATAACGTGCTCTGCGTATCCGTCATCGGTTCGTATCATCGCCACGGCGTCGCCTATCCGCATCGCAAGCTCGCTTATTTCGCGTATCACTTGCCGTGTCAAGCCGTACAAAAGAGCCGAGATTGCACCCGCCGCAAGCAGTATCACGAAAAGCACGAAGCTTTTCTTGGGGAATTTTCGGTTCTTTTCCGAGTATTTCACGATCGGCTTGAAGCATTCCGCGAACAGATAGGCGATGATAAACGGCAGTATGGCGCCCCAAAGATAGCGGAATATCAGAAATAACGCCGCGATCGCGACGAAAACGTACATTGTGATAACTGCAAAGCGCTTGTAGGGCTCCTGCGGAAGCATAAAACTCCTCCGATTTATAATCATTCGGGTTTATTATATGCGGTTTGTTGGGAAATAATCCAAAAAATCCCAAAGGAAAATGCAATTCCTTTGAAAATTGTTGTTGACAAGCGCGTTTTGCTGTGATATAATAACCAAGCGCGTTGAAGAAACGGCGCAAAATGTAGACCTGTGGAGAAGTCGCGTAGCTGGTCGAGCGCGCGCGATTGGAAATCGCGTAACGGGTAACACCGTTCGAGAGTTCGAATCTCTCCTTCTCCGCCAAAAAGAAAAGTCGCGTTAGGCGGCTTTTTCTTTTTGTTCTCTTCACTCTTCTCTCTTCATTTTTCTCTCTTCTCTAAAGAACAAATGCGACTTTTCCAGATAAAAGATAAGAGAGAAGAGATAAAAGAAAAGGTAGCTTTGCTTCGCAAAGCGTCGAATTATATAATAATTTGTGGTATAATTCAATCAGAGGTGATGACGAATGAACAGTCCTTTGCTCGATAAATCTCTTGATTTTGCAACACAGGTAGTATTGTTTTACGAGGATTTTTCTAAAACAAAAAAAGATACAACAATCGCGAAACAGTTACTTCGTTCTGCTACAAGTGTTGGTGCAAATATAAACGAAGCCATATACGGTAACAGCAAAGCGGATTTTATATCAAAGCTTCATATTTCACTTAAGGAAACCGGTGAAAGTATATATTGGCTCACGCTTTTGAAAAGAACAAGTTTGATGGAATATAACTATGATGAAATCCTTTCTCTTGCTGAAGAAATTAAGAGGATGCTGATTGCATCGCTTAATACCGCAAAAGAAAACAAATGAAGATTCTTTTCACTGCCTTCAAAGGCGTTCACAACACTTCTTTTCAGTTAG
>JAFXDO010000005.1 GCA_017563195.1 Clostridia bacterium
AACCATTCGAGGTCGGTACCGGGCTGGCAGAAGAATTCAAGCTCCATCTGCTCAAATTCGCGCACACGGAAGATAAAGTTACCGGGGGTGATCTCGTTACGGAAGCTCTTACCGATCTGACCGATACCGAAGGGGAGCTTCTTTCTGGTGGTACGCTGAACGTTTGCGAAGTTTACAAAGATACCCTGAGCGGTTTCGGGACGGAGATAAACCGTGTTCTTCGCGTCCTCGGTAACGCCCTGGAAGGTCTTGAACATAAGGTTGAACTGACGGATGTCGGTGAAGTTGTGCTTGCCGCAGGTGGGGCACTTGATGTTCTTTTCTTCAACGAAATCCTTCATTTCCTGCTGAGAGAATGCGTCGATGGGCTTTTCGAGGGTGTAGTCGTTTTCGGCACACCAGTCCTCGATCAGCTTGTCTGCGCGGAAGCGCTCCTTGCATTCGCGGCAGTCCATAAGCGGGTCGGAAAATCCGCCGAGGTGACCCGAAGCGACCCAGGTCTGCGGGTTCATAAGGATAGCCGCGTCAAGACCTACGTTGTAGGGGTTTTCCTGAACGAACTTCTTCCACCACGCGCGCTTGATGTTATTTTTAAGCTCAACGCCGAGAGGGCCGTAGTCCCAGGTGTTTGCGAGACCGCCGTAGATCTCACTGCCCGCGAAGATAAAGCCTCTGCCCTTGCAAAGCGCGACAAGCTTGTCCATTGTCTTTTCGGTATTCTTCATATTATTCCTCCAGATAAATAACCGTGATATAAAAATTCATTATATTATACAATATTTCTTTTCGATTTTCAAGAGCTATTTATACTTCAGAAAACTTTTGAAAAAGTTTTCCGAACCTTACAAAACTTTTTAATGCATAAATAAAAAAAGTCGGGGCTTCTGCAAACGTGAGGAGTGGGACGTTTGCCCCGAAAACGCTTTCCGTTTTTGGGGATAAGCGAGGGAATACATGCTCGGCGGTCGGGATGAGGATGACAGAGTCCGCGCTCTGCTTGTTTTTGCTCTTTTTTAATTTTGAAAATTTTCGGAAAAGAGCGCGAGAGAAACCACTTTTATAAAAGGGCTTCTCTCGCAAAAAACATTAAATTAAAAACTAATCCTTCGACATCTTGTTGACCTGACGCTGAGCCATAACGAGGCGGTAATACCTGCCCTTGTTGCGCATAAGCTCGTCGTGCGGTCCGACCTCCTCGATCCTGCCCTTTTCGAACACGGCGATCTTCGTCGCGTTGCGGAGCGTCGAAAGACGGTGGGCGATAGCGATGGTGGTTCTGCCGCCCGAAAGGAGCGCGATAGCCTCCTGAATCTGCTTTTCGGTCTCGGTATCGAGCGAGCTGGTCGCCTCGTCGAGGATAAGTATGCGCGGGTTGCGGAGTATCGCACGTGCGATGGCGATTCGCTGACGCTCGCCGCCCGAAAGGGTGTTGCCGCGGTCGCCGACGTAGGTGTTGTAGCCGTCGGGCTGCTTCATTATGAACTCGTGCGCGTTCGCGAGCTTCGCGGCGCGGATGACCTCGTCGCGGGTCGCGCCCGGCTTTGCATAGGCGATGTTTGAATATATCGTGCCGTTGAAGAGGAAGGTTTCCTGCAGAACGACGCCGATCTTCGAGCGATAGGAGTGAAGATCGAGCTCGCGCAGGTCGCGTCCGTCGACGGTGAGCGAGCCCTCGCTGACGTCGTAGAGTCCGAGCACGAGGTTCGCCGCGGTCGTCTTGCCGACGCCGCTTCTGCCGACAAATCCAACCATTTCGCCGCGGTTTATCGTAAGATCGACGTTTTTGAGGACGAATTCTGCGTCCTCGTAGCCGAACGAGACGTTTTTGAACTCAATGTCGCCGTTCATTTCTTCGACGATCTCACCCTTGAGAAGATGATCGGTCTTTTCGTCAAGAAGCTCGGTTATCTTCGCGAGCGAGGTGGTCGCACGCGCGATGCGACGCGGCACGTTTGCCATCCAACGGATCGGCTCGTACATCAAGCCGACGTAGGAGACGAACTGCATCAGGTCGCCCAAGCCGAAATTCGGGTTGCCCGAGCTAATAAGCATCGGCTCGCCGACTATTTCACAGCCGAGGAAGAAGAGCACGGCGTATTCGCCGAAGGAGAGCAGAAAGCTCGCAAACGGCATTATCATATTCCAGGTAAGCTCGTTCTTCTTGCTTATCTGCGCGATCCTTTTCGCCGCCGTGTCGAACCGCGCCTCCTCGCGCTTTTCGGTGCCGTAGGTCTTAACGACGCGCATGCCCGAGAAAACGTCGTGCATCAGCGAGCCCGCGTCGGATTCAACCTGCCATTGACGGCGGTAGAGCTTGTGCGTGAAAACGTGAAGCACGCGGAAAAGTATGACTAAAAGGGGTATCGGAACGATGACGAGAAGCGTCAGCTTCCAGTTGAAAATAAGGAGGATGACCGCGATAGTGCCGAGCGTGAGCGCCTGCTGGATGAGGTTGGGTAGCAGCCAGGTGATGAATTCGCGCAGCTCCTCGGTGTCGTTCGATACGCGCTGTATCAGCTCGCCCGCGCTTCTGCGATTGAGCCCCGAGAGCGAAAGCTCCTGTATCTTGCGGTAGACGTCGTCGCGCATCCTGACGATTATTTCCTTCGATGCCCTTGCGACGAGCAGCCTTCGTACAGCCACGAACGCCGCCGAGAGGAGCCCCAGCACAGCCATGCCCGCGACGAGCAGGAAAAACCCGCTTTTGTCCTCGGGAACCGACTTCGCGGCGAGATAATCGTTGATTATGTGCTTGTTTAATATCGGCATAACGACGCTGATCGCAGAAACTGCAATGAGGAAAAAGCCTGCTCCCAGAAGGGTTTTCACGTGCGGCTTCATATAGGGCAGCAGCCGAGCGAACAGCTTTTTTCTGTCGACGCACTTCGGGCAGGAGCGCATCCCGCGCGGGAAGGGCTTGCCGCATTTCGGACAGCGGTCGATTTTCGGATCGGGCACGTCTCTGCCGTTTCGCGCACCCTCGAGCTTGTTTGCCGCGGCGCGGAAGATGGGGGCGAACCGCATCTCGGCACGGCAAAGCTCGCAGTCGCCGTTTTGGTCGCTCGATTCGAGCGCGACACAGCCCCAAAGCTGGGTGAAGCGTATCTCGCCGAGCTCGGAAAGCGCGAAGACCCTCGTCTCGCTGTCGGCTTCGGTGCGGATATACAGGCTTCCGCCCGCAAGAACGCAGACGCCGACGGCTTGCGAGTTGTCGAACGCAAGGTCGAAGTTGAAGCTGTAGGTAATGTCCTCGCCGATCGTCCTTATGACCTCCGCCTTCAGGGTGTCAAACCTGTTCGGCGGCTGTTGTTTTCGGAATTTCCTTAAAATACGTTTTATGAGGTTCATTTTTCCGCCTTTTTATCAGAGGTAAAGCTCGATCCTTTTGTAGCTCTTTCTGTCGAGCAGCGCGACGTCGTTTATGCGGTAACGGTTGCCGTCGACGTCGGTGATGATAAGCATTCCGTTGCCGACACGCGCGATGTTGCGGTAGGTGTCGTGCATCGAAAACGATGCGTCGCCGCGGTCGGTCTCGACCTCCCAGAAGGAATAGTCGAGCTTTTCCTTAAGCGATTTGATTTTTGAGATGGTGGGGCAGAGATACTTCCTGTCGAGCTCTGCGCGGATTATCTCGCAGGATTCGGGGTCGAGGTCGGAAAGCGAGCGTATCATCGCGTATTCTCTGCCGTCATTGTTGAGCACCGATATGTATTCGTCGGGCGTTTCGAAGGGGAAGCAGCGGTGGAAGAATACCCTGCCGAGATCCTGCTTTACCGGCGTCTTGTCGACGTCGGATTCGAGATCGTCTCCGAATTTGGGCAGGGTCGCCTCAAGCGCGGGGAACCCGTTCGCCGTGCGGTAAAACCGTGCGTTCTCGGTCGTGAGGTATCTGACCTCCGCAAGGTCCAAAAAGTTGTCGTTTTTCTTTTCCATAATATCACTTCGATCTTTATATGAATTATTCGCCGATACCGACGGTCTTAAGCGCCTCTGCCTGGAGCTTGTAAAGCTTGAAATATACGCCCTTGAGCTTCAAAAGCTCTGCAGGCGTGCCGCTTTCGGCAACGCGCCCGTTTTCGATGGCGATAAGCTTGTCTGCGTCGCGCAGGGTCGAAAGTCTGTGAGCGATGATGACGGTGGTGCGGTTTTGGGTCAGTCGGTCGAGAGCCGACTGAATGTTCCGCTCGGTCTGGGTGTCCATCGCTGCGGTCGCCTCGTCGAGAATGAGTATCTTGGGGTCGCGAAGCAGGGCGCGCGCAATCGATATCCTCTGCTTTTCACCGCCCGAAAGCTCGCGCTTGCCAAAGCCTATCTCGGTGTCGTAGCCGTCGGGGTATTTCACGATAAAATCGTGCGCCGACGCCGTCTTTGCCGCCGCGATGACCTGCTCTCTCGTTGCCTCGGGGCAGGCGTAGCGGATGTTGTCGAGTATGCTTCCGCGGAAAAGATAGGTCTCCTGCGAGACGATGGCGATGTTCCTGCGGAGATATTCGAAGGGAAGCTCCTTGACGTTAACACCGTCGATGAAGATGCCGCCCTCGTTTACGTCGTAAAGCCTTGTAAGAAGGTTCGCAAGCGTGCTCTTGCCCGCGCCGGTCTGTCCGACGATGCCGAGCGTCGTGCCTGCGGGCACGTCGAAGCTGACCCCGTCGATGACCTTGCGGTTGACCACGTAGGAGAACGATACGTCGCGGAATTCGATCTCGCCCTTGCATTCCTCGGGAACAGTCGGGTTGTCCGATTCACGTACCTCAGGCTGTGCGTCGCGGATCTCAAAGAGTCGCTGTATCGCGTTCAGCGTCTCGCTCCACCAGTTGGAAACGTCTGCAAGCTGCTCGATCGGGCCGTAGATCAGCGCGAAATAGCCGATAAACGCCATCAATCGACCGTAGGTCATCCCGCCGGTCGCGTTCATGACCTGCCAGCCGCCGACGCCCCATACTACGTAGGAGCCGATCCTCAATAAATAATGAAGGAAGGGAAAAACTCGTGCCGAGAAGGTCTGGATCTCGTTTCGCGATTCGGCAACCTCGACGTTGCGCTTGTTGAAGCGCTTCATTTCCTCGTCCTCGCGTGAGAAGGACTTAACGACGCGCATACCGTTGAGCACATCGGAGACCAGCGAGTTGAAGCTTCTTCGCTTCGAATAGCTTTTCGCGTGAAGCTTGTCAAACACGTTGAATATGAATTTGAAGCTGAGGAAAAACAGCGGAATGGTGATAAAGGTGTAAAGCGCGAGCACAAGGTTCTGCGAGAACATTACCCCGATGATCACGGCAAGCTGAATGACGTTCAGCACGAGGTAGGGGAAGCCGTCGCAGAAGAACCAGTAAAGCGTAAGGCTGTCGCTGTTTACCTGCGTCATAAGCCCGCCCGTCTGTCGGTTCGTGAAGAAGCCGAGCGAAAGGTTGCTTATCGTGTTGAATATCATCTTTTTAAGGTCGTAGGTGACGTTCGCCGCAACCGTCGAGCTTATCGCGCCCGAAAGCAGGTTGACCAACAATGCGCCGACGCGTACCGCGATGATGAGAAGCACGATCGCGATAACGTCCTTGGCTGTCGAGCCTGCGTTCTGCAAAACGTCGTCGAAAAGCTTTTCGTTGCTGATGTAGGGGGTCACGACGCCGAGCGCCGCGATGAGCGCAAACGCCAGCATTATCATAACGATCGAGCGCTTGTACCTGAAAAACAGCACGGCAAGCCGCTTTACGAGCCTCGCCTTGTCCATACAGCCGGGGCAGATCTTAAGCTCGGAATCGGGATAACGCCTGCCGCACTTCGGGCAGACGTGCTTTTCGTATTCCTCGTCCTCGTATGCCTTTATGTCGAGCGTCTTGTTCTTCTTGAGGTCGGCAACCGCCCTGCAGACGACAGCCGCGCCCTGCTTGAACGCAGACGAGAAGTTGTAGATGAGCTTCGGCTCGCCGTTTATCTCGGAAACGACTCTGCCCGTCGAGATGAGCTGCTCGGCAACAGGGTCGGAAAGCGATTCGATATCGAGCCTTTCGAAGCGCGATACCTTGAATTCCTCGCGTCGCGTCGTGTCGCCCAGCGGCGTTCTGCCGCCCGAGGTGAATTCGATTATGCCCTCCGCGACGGCAAGGCAGTCGCTTGTGAGCATAACGAAGCAATCGCCGCGGCTTCCGTCCTCGCGCAGGTCGCTCCTCAGCGCGATAAGAACGTCGTCCGCATCGATGCCCTCGTATGCAAAATATTGAGATACCGAGCCCGGTATCCTGTCAACGTAAATGGTTTTCAAATCGGTTACTCTGCCTTTTTGAGTGTATTCCCCTTGATTTTACACCCGCCAAGCCGAAAATGCAATAGCTTTGCTTCGCTTTCGAGCGATTCAACCGACGGTCGAAGCAAAATTTAAAAAATTGTTAAAAAATAAAACCTTTTTGCCGTTTTCCCACCCTAATTGCGCAAAGGGATGGCAATAAATGTGTTGACAAATCCTTAATCTGTGTTAAAATCAAAGGAGAAAAAAACAAATGATAAAAATCGTTTCCCGCGGGTGCATAATGCACCAAGTAGTTCCCGCGGTAGAGGTGTCGAGTCAGTCAAACCCTCGACCCGCGAGGATAGAACTTAACAAATTCAAGAAAGGAATCGCGTAGTCGAAGTTAACAAACGCGTTAACCAAGTCTGTAGAACCTTGTAGAACCTCCCAAGCTTCTGTAGGGTCTCGCGGCGAGGGCGAAACAAGCTTGTTGCTTGGACTATCGCGAAATAAAAAAAGGAGAAATAATCATGAAAAGAATCACCACACTTATGCTTGCACTTTTGCTCGTGCTGATGTCGTTTCCCATCGTTGCGAACGCGGCTGCAAGCAGCATCTACGTCGGAGGCGTTGCGCTTAAAAACGGCGAATATCTTGCCGTAGACTCGACGACTCCCACCACCGCAAAGCCCTCGGGCGGCTATGCCTACTACAAGGACGGCGTGCTTACCCTCTCGAGCTATAGCTATACCGGCGCAGGCAGCCAGTATATGTTTAATCCCAATTTAGCGAACAGCAGCCTTTATGACACCTGTGTATTTTCCGACGGCGACCTCGTGATTTACTGCGAGGGCGAAAACTACCTTACCAATACCACAGAGTACGGTGAATGCATCTCGGTACGAGGCAACCTTACTTTCACCGCGAAGGACGAGGAATCGGGCATAGGCCTTACCGGCGCAATCTGCGCTTACGTCTATTCTCTCGATGACGACTGCGAGCTCAAGGTAGAAAGCGGTCTCGTTGTTACCGATGCAATCTATTCAGGATTTGACGCAGACACTCTTTGCGAAGGCAAGAAGGCAAGCATTACCGTTGACGGCGGCAATGTCCTGCTTATGTCCGATGACTATGGTGCGGTTGCCTACGGCTTGGAGGAGGGAAGCGCAGGCTTCTATATGAACGGCGGGTCCGTATACGTTAACGCCGCTACCTGCGGCATCCTCGCTGAAAGCAGCGTGATGAGCGAAGTCGTTGTCGCAGGAGGAGAACTCAGCGTAGTAGCAAATGATTTCGGTATTTATGTGATCAGCGAGGAGCAGTACTCCGAATTTTACCTTGCAGGCGGTACGGCTACCATCGTTGGCGGTGAAAACGCGGTGTTTGCCGAAAAGTCCTATATCGACGGCAGCAGGATCGAAGCGGCATACGATGCCGAAAACGCAACCTCTGAAGCACAGGGCATCTTCTCGGGCGAGCTTTATACCTCCGATCTGCTCGAGGTCATCGAGGGCGGATTTGATACGGATTACGTTCTCGCAGAGGTTCCCTTCACCCGCGGCGACGTTAACGACGACGGTAAGATCGACCAGTACGACTATATTCTCGTTAAGCGTCATTACTTCGGCACCCGCATCCTTACCGATTCTGAAATGCGCCCCGCAGACGCTAACGACGACGGCGAGGTCAACCAGTACGACTACATTCTTATAAAGCGCCACTATTTCGGCACCTTTACCATCGTCTAGGCGGGTAACCCGCCAAATAAAGCCCGCGGTGCACGTAAAACAAATCAAAAACCCTCGACCCGCGAGGACGTTATGTTATACGTTTTGTAGGGAAAGGGTAAAGGGACCCGAAACGTGAAACGTTTTGGGAATATCCCTTTCCTCGTGTAGATTTATCGGTAGGTGGATTTATGTTTTTTTGGTAGGTATATTTGTTTTGATCAACTACCGAAAGACTTTTAGGAGGAAGGGGATATTTTCCCGAATCTTCGATTCGTGAACCTTTTTACCCCTTCCCTACGGTGTGAAACGTCACGTTTGTTGACTCGCGGAGAGGAGTCAACAAGTCCGTTGCATCGTCTACCGCGAAATTTAAAAGGTGCATTATGCACCTCGCGGGGAGACGTTAACAAGTCCGTTGCTTGGTCTATCGCGAAATTGAAAGGCGGGTCACCCGCCCGCGAAAATAAAAAAGGAGAAAAAGTAATGTTCAAAATAGGTACAGTCAACATCGACACCTCGCACGCCCCGTCCTTTGCGGACATCCTCTTGAAGGGCGACGAGGGACGCTACACCGCGATCTATAACGATGCCTTCCGCACCGATGAGGAGGTCAATGCGTTTATTAGCAACTTCGGGCTCGATAAGCGCTACGACGACCTTTCGGAAATGGCGAAGGATATCGATATCGCGTTCATCCAGTCCTGCAACTGGGATAACCACCTGAAGCAGGCGATGCCCTTTATCGAGGCAGGCGTTCCGGTGTTTATCGATAAGCCGCTCGCGGGCAACCTCGCAGACGTCAAGGCGTTTGAGGAGCTCGACCGTCAGGGCAAGGTCATCCTCGGCACGAGTGCGATGCGCTATACCTACGAGCACGACTCCTTCTTCGCGATCCCCGAGGAGGAGCGCGGCAATATCCTCCATATTTCGGTGATGGTCGGCGTCGACGAATTCAACTACGCCATCCACGCTGTCGAATCGATAATGGGCTTCCTCGGCGACGTAAGCCCGATCTCGACCCGTTATCTCGGCACCAACACCGTCGGCGACGTCCCCTGCGACAGCTACTACGTGCTGTTCGAAAACGGCGCGTCCGCCTGCTACCATATCTGCAAGAAGGGCTGGCAGCCCTCGACCGCGCTCGTTATGACGAGCAAGACGAGCTTCGCCTACAAGATCGACAGCAATAAGGTCTACGAGGCTATGCTCAAGCAGGTCTGCGCATATATGGCGGGCAAGGAAAACAAGCTTGCAAGCGTCAAGCAGATGACCGACTCGATCAAGATAATGCTCGCGGGCAAGAAGAGCCAAGCCAACGGCGGAACCGTTGAGGCGATCTCCGAGCTTACCGAGTCCGATCCCTCCTTCGACGGCACGGCGTTCGAGGAATTCTACGCCGCATCGCAGAGAAAATAAGTAAAAACGTCTCCCCAAGTGTTCTGCCCCAAATTATACGGACAGCACAAAAACACCCCTATGGTAGATATTAAATATTAAGCAGCATACTGACTTCGTTTTTCAAGCGGAGTCAGTTTTGTTTTGGTTTGAATACGTTCGTTGTTGTAGAAACGAATG
>JAFXDO010000006.1 GCA_017563195.1 Clostridia bacterium
TTCGACCGATAGAAAGGATACAACCCGTGATAACGCCGTCCACACATCCGGGAAGGACTACAGTGCGGATCACACGCCACTTGCCGGCTCCAAGTCCGAAAGCACCTTCACGATAGCTCTGAGGAACGGTTTTAAGACTCTCTTGGGTAGTACGCATTACGGTAGGAAGATTCATAATAACGAGTGTTAAAGCACCTGCGAGCAGGCTCGTTCCGAAGTTGTTGGAAAAGAGCAGCATACCGACAAGACCGTATATGATAGACGGAATACCCGAAAGGGTTTCGGCGGCATATTCGATCATAGCCACTATTCTTTTATTTTTGGCGTATTCGGTAAGATAAATTGCCGCACCGACGCCAAGAGGCAGAACAATAACAAGTGTGGCGAGCACGATATAAACCGTGTTCAGAATATCGGGCAAAATACCGATTCGCTCAGTTAAGTAGCTCGGCTTGGTGGAGAGCAGTTCCCACGTGATATTCGGGATGCCGTTTACAAGCACATACACAAGCAGGAACAGCACAAGTGCCACCGTAAGTGTGGTACAAACGATCATTGCGCCACGCATCAAACCGATATATAATTTTCGTTTTTTCATTCTATTATTTCTCCTTGTTTCTTTTTAGGAAGAAATTGAGCGTAGCGTTGATCAGCATAATAAACAGGAACAGTACAAGGGCAATGGAGAACAGAGCGTTTCTCTGTAAGCTTCCGGGGCTTGAGTATGCCATTTCGCTTGCAACGGCGGTGGTAAGGAAACGGACACTCTCAAAGAGCGAGGGCATATTCGCTACGTTACCCGCAACCATCATAACCGCCATTGCTTCACCGATGGCACGGCCGACACCGAGCACCACAGCGGCGGCAATACCGCTTTTTGCGGCAGGCACCGACACCTTGAAAAAGGTTTCGGTAGGCGTTGCACCGAGAGCAAGGGATGCATCTTCATATTCCTTTGGTACAGCATCCAACGCCGTGATAGAAACCTTTATAATGTTTGGCAGTATCATTATGGCAAGCACGATAATCGCCGCAAGTAAACTTGCCCCGTCCGGTACGTTAAAAATCTCACGTACCGCCGGCACGAGTACGAGCATACCCACAAGACCGTATACAACCGAGGGAATACCTGCAAGCAGGTTGACTGCGGCTTCGATAACGGCTCTGACCTTCTTATTTGCCACCTTTGAAAGATACACGGCAGTAAAGAATCCAATCGGCACGCCAATAAGAATTGCACCCGCTGTTCCGTACACGCTCGTCAGTATAAACGGCAATATTCCGTATTTCGGCTCGGCGGCGGTGGATGCCCATTCTTTGCCGAAAAGGAAATTAAAAAGTCTGATTTCCCGAATTGCAGGAATACCCGATATGATCAGATACACCGTGATGAGCAGAACACAGCCGACGGTTATTAAACCGAGTATGAGGAATATGCCGTGTACGATATTCTCAAATAATCTGTTTTTCTTCATTTATAATCCTTTAAAAAATACAATTAAATTCGTAAAAACCGGGGACATGTGCCTCGGTTTTTACACCTATGAGTTTCGCGCACGGTGAGTGCGGCGCGAGCGTACGAAACTCACATGATTTCGGGGTCCCCGAAAATCGAAGATTTTTGGGGCTATTTTGCAGGAACGACACCTGCGCCGCTGATGATCTCGTTTGCCGCTTCGGAAGTAATGTAATCAAAGAACTTTTGAGCATTTTCGGAGAGTTTAGCATCCTTCTTGGTTACAAGAACAAAGGGGCGCTGTACCACATAGCTACCATCCTTAATGGTTTCCTCGCTCGGTGCAATGCCATCAACAGTCAGTACCTTTACGGTATCCTTAACAGAAGCAAGAGAAGCATAACCGATTGCACCGGGGTTGCTTGCAACGGTGGTAATAACGTCACCGGTGGAGGTCAGTTCCTGACGGTAATCACATTTGTCTTTTGTATCGGTAATATCCTCAAAGCCATCTCTTGTACCGCTGCCTGCTTCACGACCGATGAGTACGATCTCTGCATCGTTACCGCCGACCTCTTTCCAATTCTTGATTTCGCCGGTGTAGATCTTTGCAATGGTTTCTACGTCGAGGTCAGAAACGGGGTTGTTAGGATTTACAATGATTGCGATGCCGTCATAGGCAAGGATCGTTTCTTCAAGTCCCTTTGCCTTTTCGTCGTCCTTAAGGTTGCGACTTGCAAGACCAATGTCGCATCTGCCTTCCAAGACTGCCTGAATGCCTGCGCTGGAGCCGGTAGCGTTGTAGGTTACGGTAATACCTGTTTCATTTTCAAAGGCTTCGCCCAAAGCACCGATGACCTTGTTCATTGATGTGGAGCCGTCTGTTGCAACTGCATCTTTGTTACCACTACAACCGGCAAGCGCACATACGACGAGCATTGCTACGGTGAGTAAACTGATAATTTTTTTCATAATCGATGTCTCCTTATGTCTTTATTTTTTGCACTTTTCTCTTGTGTACACCCACATTTTACCGCTGTGCTGTAAAATCCGTAACCAAATCGGTGTAAAATCGGAGTAAAATCATCCGAAATGTGCAGAACAGTCAGCTGTTTTCAACTTCTCGTAATCGACAATCCCAAACGACACCGAATTTAATCGAGGCTCGGCGGTACCGTATTAATACGGCGCGGCACTCTTACAGCTTTACACGTTAGCCTGAGCTGATAAGTGCAACAGACTACAACAGAATCGATTCAAAAAGACCTGTGCAAGGGCGATGCATCACAGCGATAAATCGCCTTAAAGCAGGTCCTTTTTGTCGCAACGCAAACCCGAATACGCGGTTATAGACACTACATATAAGGGTGACGAGAACGAATTATGTTGACAAAGCGCGGAATTTGTTGTATTATCATATTTGTGTTATTATGCGATAGTGTGCGTGATTTTAGAAAGTGACGCGCTCGGGCTTGACGAGCATCGGCGCAAACGCCCCAAAACACGTTGCGGCGCAAGCGTTTTGAGATTCTTGCGCACATAGCCTTAATGCAGTAAGGATACAAGGAGGTTCCGTATGGCGACGCCCGAAAAGGACATAAGAAAGCTCGGCAGAGCGGAGCTTCTCGAGCTTCTAATTATGCAAACCGAGGAAAACGAAAGATTGAGTGCCCGAATAGACGAGCTCGAAGGGGTTATCGGCGACAGAAGGATCGATATTGAGTCGAGCGGCTCGATCGCCGAAGCAGCGCTGAAGCTTAACAAGGTCTTCGAGTCGGCACAGGCGGCGGCGGACGAATACATCGAAAGCGTCAAAGAAAAATACAGGTTTGACGAAAGCGAGTCCGCGCGCGTAAGGCGCAATGCCGAAGCGGAGGCGGAAGCTATTATTGCCGAGGCACGAGCAGAGGCGGAAAGCATCCTTTCGACTGCAAGGCGAATGCAATCGGAGACCGAGGCGAAATGCCGCGCCATGGAAAAGGAGACCGAGCGAAGGTGCGAGGAGACCGAGCGTCTCGCGCGCAAGACCTCGGACGAATACTGGGAGGCTGTCATGTCCGCGATGAGCATCGGCGGAGCAGACGGAAAGCACAATGAAGAGCAGTCGTGAAATCCCGTCGGTCGACGCGATGAAGAGCGAGCTCGACCGCATACGCTACCGCAAAAGATACGCGACAGTCATAAAGCATACCGTATACGCACTCGTTGCGGTCGCCGCGGCTGCGGTGCTCGTGGCGACGCTTTGGCTGCCCGTGCTGAGAATACAGGGCGGCTCGATGAATCCGACGCTGTTTGACAAGGACATCGTCGTTTCGGCAAAGAGCGGAGACTGCGCGCGCGGAGACGTGATCGCGTTTTATTACAACAACAAGATTCTGGTGAAGCGTGTCATAGCGCTGCCCGGTGATTGGATAGACATCGACGGGGACGGCTTCGTCTACGTCAACAACGTCAGGCTCGACGAGCCCTACGTGTCCGAAAGGGCGCTTGGAGACTGCGACATCGAGCTTCCCTACCAGATACCCGCCGCAAAGTACTTCGTTATGGGCGACCATCGAAGCACTTCGGTCGACTCGCGTAACACGGCGTTGGGCTGTGTTTCCGAGGAACAGATAGTCGGACGCATACTTTTCAGGGTTTGGCCGACCAAAAGCATCGGATCAATAGACTAAAAGAGGTTTTTATGACGGAAAGGCTTGAAAGAGCTGTGCAATACAGCAAAGCCTACAAATTGAATAAACTCCGGCAACGCATCGTTTCGGGGCTGTGCGCCGTAGCCGTTTTTGTAACGACCTACGCGCTGATACTTCCCGCCATCACGCAAGAACGCGCGACCTATTGCGGATTTGCCGAGCACACGCACGGCAGCGACTGCGCAAGCGGTTGTACGGTGCCCGAGCACATCCATTCGGGAGACTGCTATATCGACGACACTCTGCTCGATGGCACGCAGATCGAAGCGACGCTTCCCAAGACGCTCAGCGGTATTTGGGCAGACGACGTCGTTGCTATCGCCGAAAGTCAGATAGGGTACCGCGAAAGCGGCAGTAATATGGACCCGGCGACAGGCTCGGGATATACCCGCTACGGCGCGTGGTACGGAAGCCCCTACTGCGATTGGTCGTCGGTGTTCACGGCGTTCTGCCTTGACAAGGCAGGCGTCGACAAATCGTACTTCCCCTACGGCGCCGACTGTGCGGAGTGGGTAGCGGCGCTCGACGAGGCGAAGCTGACGAGCGGCACACCCAAGCAAGGAAGCATCGTATTCTTCCGCGACGGCGCGGGGGTCAACACTGCGCGTTCGGCGATCGTTTCGGAGATCATTTGCGAAAACGACGTTCCGATACGGATCAAAGCCGTCGAGGGCGACAGCAAAAACAGCGTAAGATACACCGAATATTCGGTAAACGACGAAATACTTTTCTGCTACGGAGATATCGGAGCCGCATTCAACAAATACGAGCGCGAGCAGCCGATAATCAAGACCTACTCTGACGGGCAGGTCACGGTCAAGGCGAAGTGCTCGCCCGACTCGGGGATACCGAGGGATGCGGTCCTTTCGGTCACCGTGATCGACCGCGAGGGCGCGCCCGACGAATTCGAGGAAAGCTACCGAAAGGCGTTTTCTCTGCTGGAAAAGGAAAACGGAAGCATACGGGACACCGCGATAACGGCGTTCCGGCTTTACGACATACATTTTGAATACGACGGACGCGAGGCACAGCCGAGCGACAGCGTCGATATCAGCATAAGCTACCACGTCACGGCGTTCGACAACGACGCCTCGGTCTCGGTGCTCCATTACACCGACAGTGACGTGGAAATGCCCGACAGCGAGCACAATTTGGACGACTCGGGCAATATCGTTACCGAGTTTTCAACCGAAAGCTTTTCGCTGTTCGCTATAGTTACAAGCGTTTCGGAGGTCAAGAGCATCGTTTCGCTTACACAAATGAGCGTGACGAGCGGCAACGTCAATTCGCTCGTCGGCCCCTACGCGATAATCGAAAACGGGCACGCGTTAAGCGCAAGCGACGGTGCGCCGAGCGTAGTCAAGGCGACCGAGCAAAGCGCGGTGATGACCTGCGAGGAGCGTGCCGTACGCTGGAGCTTCACACGCTCGGGCAGCGGCTACTACGTCAGCACGGTCGAAAACGGAAGCACCTATTACATTAATATAAGCGACGGGCAGGTGCTGCTGACCGAAAGCAGAGACGAGGCGACGCTGCTTACCGCGACAAGAAGCGGAAGCGGACTGATGCTTTCGAGCGAGAGCCGATTCATAAGCCTTTCGGACGGCGGAGTCAAGCTTGCAGACTCGCAAGCGCTGAGCCTCTACGTGGTTCCGAGCGGCGAATACACCGTAATATTCGACGGTCAGCTCGGCAAGGCGCAGTACATGGGAAGCTACAACTACAAATACGGAGCCGCCGAAAAGGTGACTGTATCCACCGAAAACGGATACGTAAGGCTTCCCACCCCCGACGAAACAAAGATCCCCGTCGGTTATCCGATGAGGCTGAACGGCTGGTTTGACATCATCAATTCGGTATATTACGACTCGTCGATGTTCGGCAGCGAGATCAAGGTCACGGCAAACACGACCTTCTATGCCGAATGGATTCCCGAAAGCTACGACATCGGTCAGAACAAGAACGTAGTTGCAGGGCAACCGGACACAAGCGCTTTTATCAACACACAGGTCTACGACTATAACGAGCTTTTCAATATTCACAGCTCCTATTACAATCCGAGCGACAAGAAATGGTACTTCGACACCGAATCGGGGTTGGGTATACTGTTCTGCGACTGGATAAGCCCCGAAGGCAACATCGGTAACGTCGAGAATAAGGAAGCCGCGATCGACGGCGTCACGATAAACGTAGAAAAAACCGGCGGCACGCGAGGCAACACCCTCAACTTCCCCGGCACCATAACTGCAGGCATAGCAAACGAAGAGCGCATAAACGCGTTGTTCGGAAGTGAGCCCGTGCTCGGCAGGATCGACGTCGGCGAGGCGGATTGGCTTTACAGCTACGACCCGAGCTCGGGATATTATTACTACAACTCGGCAAAGCACGCCGCATCCTACAACCAAAGCGAGCAGCGGTTTTACGTCTACGACAACTACGTCAAGATAGACAACGACGCGTCGCTTCACGACTTCCTGCCCTTCAACTACGCGGAATACACGGGAAGCGAAATAGAGTTTGCAGAAAAGAACAACGGCGCGAACTACTGGTTCGGTATGAAGAGCGAAATAACCTTCTACCTGCCGCACGATTCGGGCGTCGACGGAGGAAACAAGACGGCGTTCGGCGAGGATATGCAGTTCCGCTTTTCGGGTGACGACGACGTATGGGTCTTCGTTGACGGCAAGCTCGTGCTCGACCTCGGCGGTATGCACGACGTCGTTTACGGTGAGATAAACTTCTCGACGGGCGAGGTCAGAACCGGTCAGGCGATATCGTCGACGAACATCGCGGCGAACTCGGCGTCGACCCGCAACGAGATCCCCGGGCTTACCGGAAGCAAGGGCATCACGACCACGACGCTCGACCAACTCGAGGGCGGCATAGAGCATACGCTCACGGTATATTACCTCGAGCGAGGCTCTTCGCTTTCAAACTGCGCCGTCTACTTCAACCTCTCGCCGCTTTATCAGCTTTCGCTGACCAAGGAGGACTCCGAGGGCAACAACCTCCTCGCGGGCGCCACCTTCAAGGTATACAGCGACGAGGCGTGCACGACCCCCGCGATACTTTACTACCACCACGACGATGGAACCTTCACTCAGCTTCCCGACGCGACCTTCACGACCGACGAGAACGGATACGCGACCTGCTGGGGACTGTTCGCGGGCAAGACCTACTATATTAAAGAAATCAACGCTCCGCCGGGATACTCGGATATGTCGGAATACGTCATTGAGTTCTCGCTTTCGGGCGACGGGCAGTCGGTGTTCATAATGATCGACTCAAACGGCACGCAATGGGAGTTCGCGGGGCAATACGTTTACACGGGCGGCGAGGAGCATCTGATAGAGCTTCACGTCTACAACGAAAAATACATCGGCGGCGACGGCAGGCTGAGAGTCGAAAAGGTCTGGAACGACAGCGACGGAGGCGAGCCCGACTCGATAACCGTAAGGCTTTACGCCAACGGCGAGCGCACCAACCGAACGCTGACGCTGAGCCGCGAAAACGGCTGGGTCGCAGAGTTCTTAAAGCTTCCCGAGACCGACGAAACGGAAACAAAATAGCATACACCGTGCTTGAGGAAAACGTTCACGGCTACACCGCCGTGTACGAGGAAAAGAACGGCGAGGAAACCGTGGTTCTGCCCGACGTTGAGGCATGGGAGTCGGGTAGTACTTCGCTGACAAGCGGCAACACCTACCGATTCATTTATAACGGACAGGCGCTTGCAATAAACGGAACGACGCTCACGATGGCAGATATATCGGACGACGACCCCAACCAACGATGGACCGTCAGCGGCTCGGGCACGAGCAGGCAGTTCAAAAACGTCGGCACGGGGCGTTATATGAAGCTCAACCGAAGCAGCGTCGCGACCGATACGTCGAGCGCGAACGTCTACTACTCGAACGGCGTATTCGGCTATTCATCGAGCAGGCGGCTTTACCTCAGCGGCTCACAGCTTAGCATCAACCAACGAAGCTACACGACCTTCACGGTCGAGCGGCTTACCGTCAAATCACAGTCAACGACAGTGACCTATCCCGGGTTCCTGATAACCAACACCCCGATAAAGGGGTTGAGCATCCCCGTCGAAAAGGTCTGGGACGCGACGGTAGCCGAATCCGAAAGGACCGAGATAAGCCTCGAGCTTTATCTGGTCACGATCGGACACGAGGACGAGCCGACGCTTCAAGGCAGTCTTGCTCTCAATGCCGAAAACGGCTGGCGTTCATCGTTTGAGGACGTCCCCCTCCCCGAGCCGGGCAGCTATTACGCCTTGATCGAGGCAGGCGGCGGATTTTCGGTAAAATACAGCGGAGAAGCAGTCGATCTGACGGTCAACGGTCTGCAAAAGACAGCCCACCGCGTAAGCATAACCGATGAAGGAAATGCGGTCGAGGTCACCGTGACCAACTCTGCCCTGCTGTTGCTTCCCGAAACAGGCGGACGAAGGGGAGCGGTCACGATACTCGGTATCATCCTTATCCTTCTCTCTGCCATCCTTCTGAAAAAATCAACAAAGAATGAGGAAAATCAATGAAAACAATCAAAACTCTTACTTTTGCTATTATCCTTGCGACAATTCTCGTCACGAGCCTTACCCTAACCGCGTTTGCGACCAGCATCACCATCGACAGCGCGACCGACGGCTCGGAATACTCGGCGTACAGACTTCTCACGGCGACCGACGGCGGCGACGGAAAGTTTTCCTACGGACTCAACGGCAGCTACGCCTCGGTTCTCGAGACCGTTACAGGTAAATCGACCGAATCGGATATCGTCGCATACATCAACTCGCTTGAAACCGCAGACGACGTCCGCGATTTCGCCGACGCTGTGTATGCAGAAATCGTCGAATCGGCAATTGAAGCAGACTACACCGCAAGCGAAAACACCTTCGAATCGGTCGAGCAGGGCTATTACCTCATCGCCGAGACCAAGGTCGGCAACGCGGCAGACACCTTCTCGCTCGTAATGCTCGACACCGCCGGCAAGGACAACCTCACCGTAAACACCAAAGAGGGGCTCCCCACCATCGAAAAAAAGGTCTTCGAAATCAACGACTCGACCGGCGCCTCCTCTTGGGGCGACAGCGCAGACTACGACGTTAACGACGTTATCAAGTACAAGATCACCGGCAGCGTTTCCGAAAAGTACGACTACTACAACAGCTACTACTACGGCGTGACCGATATCATGGAAAAGGGTCTTACCTATAACGGCGACGCGAAGGTATATGCCATCAACGGCAGCACCATGACCGAGCTTACCCCGCACTTCAGCTTCACGGTGACCAAAAACGAAGAAAGCGGCTTTGCAAACGGCTTCGTTGCAGAATCCAACCTTAAGGAAATAAGCGGCATCAGCATCGACGGCGACACTCTCATCGTTATCGAATACACCGCAACGCTCAACGAGTACGCTGTCAAGGGCAAGCCCGGCAACGAAAACACAGTTTATCTCGAATACGAAAACAACCCCTACGTTGATGCAGACGGCGACAGCAACACCGTTGACAAGCCCGTCACGCCCGGCAAGACCGCTGAGGACGTAAACATCGTATTCACCTTCGCGGCGCTTGTAAATAAGGTCGACGGAGACCGAAACGCACTCGCAGGTGCAGGCTTTACCCTTTACAAGTGGAACGCAGAGACAGGCTATTGGGTAGCTGTCGGCGACGAGATTACCGAGGTTACGACCTTCAGCTTCGCAGGACTCGACGCAGGCAGATACAAGATCAGCGAGACCACCGTCCCCGAGGGCTACAACAAGGGTGAGGATATCGAGTTCAGCATCCTTGCGGAATACGACCTCACCACCGATCCCGACGCGCTCACCGCACTTAAGGTAGCCGACGCAGAGGGCAACATCATTTCCGAGGGCGCGACTCCCACCTTCAGCATCGATCTCGAGAACGGCACCATCACCACCACGGTCGAAAACCTTGCAGGCGCCGAGCTTCCCGAGACCGGCGGCATCGGCACAACGATATTCTATATCGCAGGCTCCATCCTCGCCATCGGCGCTATTGTTCTCCTCGTTTCCAAAAAGGTAATGGCAAAGAATTAATTGTTGATTTTTTACGGGTGCCGTCAAAACGGCGGCACCCGATACAAAAACACGGACTGTTCAATATGAAAAACAAGCTTTCAACCGTAATTTTAATATTGGTCTTTCTTATCGGGCTGTCCCTGCTTTTGTATCCGACGGTAAGCTCTTACCTGAACTCGCGCGTGCAATCCAAGGCGATCGCGCAGTACGTTGAAACCGTCGACAACCTCGACGACAGAGAAAAGGACGAGCTTATTTCCGCCGCAAGGGAATACAACGAATCGCTCGCAAGCGGTTATCCGAGCATCACGAAAATGACCGACGAGGAATGGAAGCTCTACTCCTCTCTGCTTGATATATCGGGCAACGGAATCATGGCATATATCGACATCCCCGCGATAGACTGCCATCTGCCCATCTATCACGGCACCGACGACGACATCCTTCAGGTCGCGGCGGGGCACATCGTCAACACCTCTCTCCCCGTCGGCGGCGCAAGCACGCATTGCGTCATCTCGGGTCACAGAGGGCTTCCCTCCGCCGTGCTTTTTACAAATCTCGACAAGCTCGTCACGGGTGACGTCTTCACCGTGAGTGTTCTGGGCGAGACTCTTACCTATGAAATATACGATATCAAGACCGTGCTCCCGCACGAAATAGACAGCCTCGGGATCGAGGAAAACCAAGACCTATGCACGCTTGTCACCTGCACGCCCTACGGCATAAACACCCACAGGCTCTGCCTTATGGCGCGCCGCACCGAGAACATAAACGATCTGTCGCAGATACGCGTCGTTGCCGAAGCGTCGCAGATAAGCACGCTCACGGTTGCGGGCTTCATTGCGGTCCCGCTTCTGATAATCCTGCTAATAATCGTACTACTCCCGAAAAAAGGAAGCCGTTCATGAAAAAATCAATCATCCTTTTGCTGGCGCTCACGCTGTCGCTGCTTGCGGTCGGCGGTGTCGCCGCAGAGCAGCTCGAATTGAATAAAAAGGGCTCGATCTCGGCATCGTTTGCCTGCGCGCACGGCTTCAAGAGCTACGGCAAGACGACGCTTTACCACGTTGCCGATGCGGTCGAAGACGAAAACGGCTATAAGCTGGTGCTCACGACCGATTTTAAGGGAAGCGGTCTTTCGCTCGACGACGTCGAAAACCCGAAAACCGCCTCGACCTTCGAAAGATTCGCCCGTAGCCGCGGACTTTCGGGCGATACCCGCGATCTCGAAAACGGCAGCGTCACCTACGACGGGCTTTCGGCAGGACTTTACCTCATCGTGCACAAGGACGACGATGAAAGAATAACCGAAGCTCTTCCCTTCTTTGTCTCTCTGCCCCGTACCGAGGACGGTAAGTACGTTTACGACGTAAACGCCGCGCCCAAGGTGCTTGTCAAGCACGCCGAGGGCGAGCTTCCTCCGTCGATACCGCAAACCGGTCAGCTTAAATGGCCGATCCCCGTGCTTGCATTTTCGGGAATCATCGTGTTCACGGTCGGTTGGGTGCTTTGCTTCAAGGCAAGGAGAGACGGCGAATGAAGCGCAGGGTCGGTATTGCATTGATGCTTTTCGGCGCTTTGCTTCTTACAGCAGCGCTGGCACTTGCGGCATATAACGCAAGCGAGGAAAACGAGGCGGAAAAAGCCTCGAGCGAATATCTTGAGAGATTGATCGCGGCGATTCCCGAATCACCTGCGATCCCTAACGGCTCGGATGCCCCTTTGGACGTCGAGACCGATACCTCCGATGATCGCGAAGGCAGCCTGTCGGAGCCCGAATACGCCGACAATATGGCGGTTATCGAGCTTGACGGATACGAATTCGTCGGGTATATCTCCATCCCCAAGCTCGGCATTCAGCTTCCCGTAATGTCGGAAACCGAGGGCAAGCTTTTAAAGCTTTCGCCCTGCCGCTTCTCGGGCTCGCCGATGGCGGGGAACCTTGTCATCGGTGCGCACAATTACAGCAGGCATTTCGGAAGCATCGACGAGCTGTCGCAGGGGGACAGCGTGATTTTTGCGGATATGGAGGGCGGACTTTGGCGCTATCGCGTCGTCTTCGTCGAGATCCTCGATCCGAACAGCGTTGAATATCTCACCGACGGCGAGTACCCGCTTACGCTTTACACCTGCGTATACGGCGGTAAGCAAAGAGTCACCGTCCGTTGCGAAGCAGAGGGTTGATAGATTATGGAACAGCGAAGATTTATAGATTTTTTGAACGTCATAGAAAAGCTCAAGTGCAACACGAGGCATTCCTACACCTCGTCGGGCAGGAAGGAAAGCGTCGCAGAGCATTCCTGGCGGCTTGCCGTTATGGCGATGCTTTGCCGCGATGAATTTCCCACCGTTGACGTTGACCGTGTCGTGAAAATGTGTCTTATCCACGATTTCGGCGAGGCGCTGACGGGCGATATTCCCGCATTTTACAAGACCGAGGAGCACGAGGCTGTCGAGGACAGGGCGACCGACGCGCTCATATCCACGCTTCCCGAGCCGTATAAAAGCGAATTTTCGGCGTTATTCGACGAAATGGACCGAATGCAGACGCTCGAGGCAAGGCTTTTCAAGGCGCTTGACAATATGGAGGCGGTCATATCTCACAACGAATCGGATATTTCGACCTGGATCCCGCTTGAATACGAGGAAAACCTGCGTTACGGCGAAGAAAACGTACAATTTTCGGAATGGACGCGTAAGCTCAAGGAGGAGATCAACCGCGACAGCATCGAAAAGATAAACAAGGCAACTACAAACGGTTAAATAAAAATCGAGCTCCAACTTGAAATTGAAGCTCGATTTTTTGTTGTTTCAAAGGAATAAAGAACCGGCTTGACGCGTCCGATAGCTTCGCCGTGAAGCTCGTTTTGATTCTTTTACTCCTCGACGGACATCCAGCAGCCCTCTGCGCCGACGCCGTTTTCGGGCGGGGTAAGCAGTCGCTTTTCGATAAGGCATTCGATGACCGAGTCGAGGATCGGCATATTCGCAAGAGAGTTTGCGAAGCGCCACTCACCCAAAAGGTGCGCAGGGATCGATTCCCTGATAAGCTGTGCAAGCTTTTCGGCAACCGCCTCTGCGTACTCCTCAAAGCCCTCGTTGTCGAGTCCGTGGCTGATTCGGAAGAGATTTTCACGGTCCTCCTGCTTGCAGGCGAGGATCTTGGTGTAAAGCGTGTCGTCCTCACGGAAGAGATAGCCGCATTCGATCGCCTTTGCCGCCTGCTCCTTTTCGGTTTCGCTCAGGGATCTTACGTCGATGCCGTCAATTGCGCGTATTGTAAGCTGTAGCTGAGGGTCGAGCGAGACGTTATGACCGCAGCTGAAGTGCTTTCTGATACGGGTAACGTAGATGTTATCCAGGCGAACCTGCTTGTATCCGCACACGTTATCCGCGGCGATGCCGTCCCAGCCGCCGCCGTAAAGCATGCCGTTGTCCTCATAGCCGAACACGGTAAAGGGGCGTTCGGTCTCTGTCACGTCGGCAAAATGGTTTTTCTTCAGCGCCCTGTTCACAGAACGGTGAAACGCATCAGCGATCGTCGATATCTGCTGCCAGAGAATGAGGTTCATATCGACTCTCTTGTTAAGATACGGGAAGCCGAGATATTCGTCCTTGTGGAGGTCGATATATTCTCTTATTTTGTCGCATAGCATCGGAAGCTGCTCGTTATATATCGCGTGCGCCTTTTCGAGCATTTCCTTTTCGAGTAACACGAAATTGATGATATATTTGCCGTTGTCGGTGCGGCGCAAAAATCCGTATTCACCGTTTTCGCCCCTGCGAAGGATCTCGAGCTCCTCCTCGACGTATACCGTCGGAACGTTAAGCTGCTCGGCGATCTCGGAAGCGCTCATAGGCTTTTTGCGGCAAAGCCAGATTACGTGATTCGAGAATTTTCTGCAAAAGCCCTCCCTCGGGTCGCCCCAAGAGGGGTTACCGGTGCCCCAAATCACAAAGTTGATGTCGTCAAGCGATACCGGCTTGGTATGGTTTTCTGTCATTTCTTCCACCTCGTTTTTGATCTTTTGCCTTGCCGAAAAGAGTCGCTGACGCACCGCGCCCTCGCTCGTGCCCTGTATGCTTGCTATTTCCGAGGTCGTAAGCCCGTCTATGTAGAACATTATCATCACCTCGCGGTAGGCTTTGGTGAGGAACGCTATTCTGCGATAGACCGCGCTCAGAAGCGCGTCGTCATTGTCGTCGGCTTCTTCCTCAGTGACGGTAAGGAGAACGCTCTCCGGATCGCCCTCGTAAAACACCTCCGAGCGTTTTCTGCGTTTTTCGGAGTAGTCTGCGTATACGTTTCGCGCTATCCGCCAGATGAACGGATAGGCTTTTTCAACCTCGCCCTCGGTCTTTGCCGCCTTTACAAGCGCAAAAACGATATCCGAGCAAAGCTCCTCCGCCTCGTGGCTGTCGTTGGTTCTTGCATAGCAGAAGCCGAACAGGCTCTCGAGCAGGCTGTCGTCGATAATTTTCAGCAGGTCTTGTTTTTTCATGGTTTTCTCCAAGCGATTGATCAATGCTTTCACCCTTATAGTCGGCAAGCACATCAAAACGTTAGGCGGTTTTGAAAAATTATATCATAAAAATTCTTTGGTCCAAATAGCCTCGCGGCACCCTCGTCTACCTTAATTTGAAATACGCACCTATCGCAGGCGTCGTGCCCTCGTCGTATTTGAGCCAACCGATCTCAAGCGCGTGCTTGACGATATATCCGAGCGTGTGGCTTGTAGTGCAAACCGACCCGACCAGCGCGTCGATAACGGTTTTGTTCTTGCGGATGCTTTCGGGCAGATCGACAAAAAGGATATCACGCACGGTGCGGTTTATGCCGTCAAGCAGCTCGTTCAGCATGCCGTGCAGCTCCTTTTGGCGTTCGGTGCAGGCGTCAAGATCCCTGCCGCGACTTTTCTTTTTGCACACCCTTGCGAATTCGTCTGTTACGCTTTGCCTGATAACAGCCACGCGCGGGATATATTTATCCTTGCTTTTGAAGGCGTATCCGTATTCCGTAAGCCTTTCGGCAACCGCTTTGTTGTCGGGATTCTTCCCCTCAACCATCAGCAAAAGCTCGTGCGTCTCCTCAGTCGAAAGATTCGCAGGCGTTCTGTCCGAGATCCCCGCATAGCCGAAGCGATAATGAATAAATCCGTTGCTTTGACAATGGTAGCCCACAAAGTCGGGGGCGGAATCATACCTTTCAAAAGCCAAAACGTCCCATATTCCGTTGTTTTCGCGCTCGGTGCTTCCGAGCCTCACCTCGGGTGTGCTTTCGCATAGCGAATACAAGCCCTTGTACAGGTTGAGCAGAAGCATCCATTTTGCCTCATCGTAGCTTTGATACTCACCGTAACAGGACAGCCCCGCCGCCTCATACTGCGACACGAGGCAGTCTGCGCACTCGGTCAAAAGCGAAACCAACCGCGGCATCACGCCCTCGTAATAATAGTGAAGCCTTTCCTGTGCGTCGCGGCTTATGATCGGAAATGCCGTTTCATATTTGTCGCCGTTCATAACAAGAAGCGACTGCGACGCCAAATGACATGCGGTATCCTCGACGTACGGCAAAGCGACGCCTATTTCTATCGCAAGCTCCTCGACGGTCATGGGGTTATCGTAGCACGCGAGGAAGATATTCTGGTTCAGCTTGGGATCCATCAAGGTCCAGGGCTGACCGAGCGTGCCGGGTCTTGTACACACGTTTGTGTATACTATCTCTTCGGGGTCGTAGCTGCGTTTTCCGAATTCTCTTGCCAATTCCATACCTTCTTTCAAAATCTGTCTTGCACGGAAAAGCCTTTGCTTAACCGCGCTTTCCGAAAGCGAAAGCCTCGATGCGATCTCCCGAACTCTTTTATCCTCGATATAATACGAAACGATAATATCGCGGTAGTCGCTCTTGATGAACGCCAGCTCTCGCCGAAGCAGGGCGATTTGCTCCGATCGGATCATTTCATCAAGCGCGCTTTTGCCGTTATCGCCGATCTCGTGATCGCTTACGTCAAGCCCCGATATCGCCGTGCGGCGGTCGTGCTTTTCCTTCGCCCATGCCGAATAGCGGTTGCGCGCGATCCGCCAGACCCACGCGGAAAAGCTGCTCGGAGTCACGCCCTTGTTCAGCGCGGTTATAACGTTAAGGGTGATATCCTGCGTAAGATCCTCGGCGTCCGTACTGCTTCCCGTCTTTTTCAAGCAAAAGTAGAACAGCTTTTCCAAATAGCTGTCAGTGAATTCCTTTATCAAGCCGTTTTGCATTTCAGCCATCGCCTCCTTTCGCTAATATAGTGTGACGATTTTGAATTCGGTTACATTCTTTTTTTATTTTATCACAAAATCACACGCAAGTCCACAATCGACAAAACAAAATCACCGCCGAGCAGACTCGACGGTGGGTTGAGTGTTATTCGGTTAATTCATCAAAGAGACCCTTACAACCGTCGAAAATGTCGCGGTATGCGATATCGAAGCGGTCGGAGTACCAAGGGTCGGCGACGTCGCCGCCGCGGGAGGTATAGTCCATCATCTTGCGTATCTTCCCCTGCGGGTCGGAGCCGAAAATACGGTGCATATTGCGGATATTGCTCGAATCCATCCCGATAAACAGGTCGTATTTTTCGTAATCCTCTCGCGTAAGCCGTACTGCGCGCTTGCCGGTGCAGTCGATGCCGTGCCTCTTCAGCTCGGCACGCGCGGGCGGGTAGACGGGGTTTCCGATCCCGTTCCACGATATTTCCTCACTGCTCGTGGCGGAAGACGCGACGAAAAATCCTCTTGAAAGCCCATTTTCCTCAAGCATATTCTTAAAAATGAACTCCGCCATCGGCGAGCGACATATATTCCCATGACAGACAAACATAATTCTTTTCATATTTCACCTTTAAACTGATATTGATCGGTTTTTTTCGTTTTGGAAGCGTTTGTTTCCTTTTCTATAATCAATTATAATTAATTGGAAAAGGCTGTCAATCTTTTTTGCTAAACTATTGCAATTTCAAGGTTGGTTTGCTATAATCGTATTTGAAGAAGAATGCGGTTTGGCATCAAACCGAAAAAGCAAAAAATCAGCAAATGCAGGAGAATTGAAATGAAGGCTATTATCAACGGCAAAATCATTTTGAAGGACCGCATTGTTGAAGGCAGCGCACTGCTTTACAGCAATGTGATCGAAGGCATCGTTCCCGCGGACAAGGTTCCCGAAGGCGCTGAGATCATCGATGCAAAGGGCGGCTACGTAGCTCCCGGTCTCATCGATATTCACATCCACGGTTACCTCGGCAAGGACGTTTGCGACGGCGAAGAGGAAAGCATCCGCACCATCTCCAAGGGTCTGCTTGCTAACGGTGTTACCGGCTACCTCCCCACCACGATGACTGTCGACATGGCTGTTATCAAGAAGGCTCTCGAGGTCTGCCGCGCACTTAAGGAAGAAAGCAAGACCTGGGAAGGCTCGACCATTTTAGGCGTTCACGCCGAGGGTCCCTTCATCAGCGCAGCAAAGAAGGGCGCGCAGGATCCCAAATATATTCTCAAGCCCGACGCAAAGTTCGTTAAGGAATATGCGGATATCATACGTATCATCTCGCTTGCACCCGAAGAAGACGACAACTTCGAGGCTATCAAGGAAATCCGCCGCGACACCGACGTTATTATGTCGATCGGTCACACCAGCGCGGACTACGACACCGCTATGAAGTCTACCGAGGTCGGTATGCGTCACGTTACCCACCTCTTCAACGCGATGACCGCACTTGCACACCGTGCACCCGGCGTTGTTACCGCGGCTCTTAATTCCGACGTAAGCTGCGAGCTTATCGTTGACGCGTTCCACGTCAACCCCGCTCTTTACGATATGCTTTGGAAGCTCAAGGGCAGAAAGCTCTGCTTCATCACCGACTGCCTCCCCGCAGGCGGACTTCCCGAAGGCGAATACACCCTCGGCGGCAGCAAGATCATCTATCGCGGCATCGTCTGCAGACTCGAGGACGGCACCGTTGCAGGCTCTGTTCTCCATCTTAACAAGGGCGTTTGGAACGTTTATACCAACTCCTCCATTCCTTTGTGGGAATGCGTAAACGGCGCATCGCTCAACCCCGCAACCACTCTCGGCATCGACGACAAGAAGGGCTCGATCGAGGTCGGCAAGGATGCGGACATCATCATCACTGATAATGAATTTAACGTAGAAAAAACCATCATTGGAGGTAACACCAGATATGAAGCTTAAGGTTAACGCTAAACTCGATCCCCAGTTTACTCCCCTTTCGCTCGTTTGCCGCGAAATGCGTGAAGCGACCAAGGAAGACGGTCAGGACCTCGTGATCGCAGTCACCAGAAACAAGGGCTACACCACCACCTACAAGACCCGCGTATTCAAGGACGGCACCGGCCACGATGAAGAAAACTTCAACTTCATCGAAAGAATGGTCAAGGCACTTCTTTGGGTAGCAGGCGGCTATAAGGTAATCATCGCAGGCAGTGAGGTTATCGGTAACAAGATCAAGGAGGCATACTCCGACGGCGGCTCCCGTGACTTCGACGTTCACTTTATGGAACGCGTTTACGAACGCCCCTTCGAGGTTGAAATCCGTCCCATCGAGGAAGCTCCCGAGGACATCTCCGGCGCGGCTCCCGTTGGCAGACACCTTGACGGCTGCCGTATCGGCTTCGACGCAGGCGGATCCGACAGAAAGGTTTCGGCAGTTATCGACGGTGAAACCGTTTACTCCGAGGAGGTCGTTTGGTTCCCCAAGATCAACTCCGACCCCGACTACCACTATGCAGGCATTCTCGACGCAATGAAGACCGCTGCCTCCAAGATGCCTCGCGTTGACGCTATCGGTATCTCCTCCGCAGGCGTTTACGTTGACAACAGAATCATGGTTGCTTCTCTCTTCCTCAAGGTCAACGACGAGGACTTCGAGAAGAAGGTTAAGAATATGTATCTCGACGTTTGCAAGGAAATCGGCGCGGACATCCCCGTTGAGGTTGCAAACGACGGCGACGTTACCGCTCTCGCAGGCGCAATGAGCCTCGAGGACGACTCGGTTCTCGGCGTTGCTATGGGTACCTCCGAAGCAGTCGGCTACGTTGATCCTCAGGGCAACATCACCGGCTGGCTCAACGAGCTCGCATTCGCTCCCGTTGACTTCTGCAAGGACGCAATGGTTGACGAATGGTCGGGCGACTACGGTTGCGGCGTTAAGTACTTCTCGCAGGACGGCGTTATCAAGCTTGCTCCCGCTGCAGGCATCGAGCTTGACGAAAGCCTCTCCCCCGCTGAAAAGCTCAAGGTTGTTCAGGGTCTTATGAAGGAAGGCGACGAGCGCGCTGCCGCTATCTATGACACCATCGGTGCATACTTCGGCTACGCTATCGCATTCTACGCTGAATTCTACGATATGAAGCACGTTCTCATCATGGGCCGTGTAACCTCCGGCGACGGCGGTGCTCTCCTTCTCGAACGCGCTCAGGAGGTTCTCGACGTTGAATTCCCCGAGCTCGCTAAGAAGATCCAGCTCCACATCCCCGATGAAAAGGCTCGCCGCGTAGGTCAGTCTGTTGCTGCTGCATCGCTTCCCAAGATTAAGTAATTAATCATAAATTAAAGGGCTGTCCTTATTTTTAAAATCAATATTAAATGATTTTGAAAGGTTCGGAAAACTTTTGCAAAAGTTTTCTGAGAAAAAAACAAAATCGCAAAAAAACAAAATCGCAAAACAAAAACGCCTCGCGGAAATTATCCGTGAGGCGTTATTTTGTTAAATTGTGAATAACCAAGCGACAAGCGCAAGCACGCCGAGGGCGAGCAACGCAACGGGGATGAACACCATAAATGCCGAGATCAGCATAGCGGCGACGTCGCCCTTTTCGACTCCTCCGCCGGCTTCGATCTCGTTCGAGAGCTTTTCCTCAGCCTCGGGGTCATAGTCCTTGAGTCTTTTTTTGAAAAACATAGTTATTCAGCCTTCTCTTCGGTGTTGTCTGCCTTATTGGCGTTGATATCGAAGAGATAGTTGCCGTTTTCATCGATCTTCTTATCGAGGAAGTGGCAAGCCACGAAGTGACCGGGGTTCACCTCAACGTAGGGAGGCGGAACTCGCTTACACTTATCGCAAGCCATATAGCAACGGGTGTGGAACTTACATCCGTCGGGCGGCTTGATGGGGCTGGGGATGTTACCCTCGAGAATGATCCTTTCCTTTTCAGCCGAGTTGACGTCGGTGGTGGGGATGGACGAAAGAAGCGCAACCGTATAAGGATGGCGGGGATCCGAGAAGACCTCCTCGGCGGTGCCGAGCTCAACCATATTGCCGAGATACATAACGCCGATACGGTCGGAAATGTATCTTACGACCGAAAGGTCGTGCGAAATGAAGAGATAGGTAAGGTTTTCCTTTTCCTTTAATTCCTCAAGCAGGTTGATGATCTGAGACTGGATAGAAACGTCAAGCGCGGATACGCATTCGTCACAGACGATGAACTTGGGCTTTACCGCAAGCGCACGTGCGATGCAGATACGCTGGCGCTGACCGCCCGAGAACTGGTGGGGATAGCGGTGAAGCATATAGTCCTGCAGACCGCAGTTATCCATAACGTCGAGAATATACTTTTTCATCTGAGGCGAATTGGTCTTGAAGAACTTGTGAGTCGTCAAGCCCTCGCCGATGATCTGACCGACGGTAAGTCTCGGGTTCAACGAGGAATAGGGGTCCTGGAAGATGATCTGGATATCCTTACGAAGGATACGCATTTCGGAGTACTTCAGGCGAGAAAGGTCGATACCGTTATCGAGAAGCTCCTCGTATTCCATGAACTTCGCGTCGGATGCATATTTTGCGCGGATGGCGTCTACCTGCTCGGTCGCCTGCGTAAGCTCGCTTTCGGCAGCTTCGATAAGAGGAAGAAGCTTGTTCTTCTTCGACTTTACCGCTTCAGCCTTGTTTCTGCACTTGGCGGCCTTTGCAACGCCGTTTTTAACGGTGCTGTCTTTTTCAAGCTCCTCTGCCATCGCCTCGTAATAAGCGATATCGGCATCGTAATCGCGTGCCTGCTCGTTAAGGTCGCGAAGCTTCGCGGTAACCTTGTAGCGTGCGTAAAGCGCGGTCGCGCCCTCGCTCGCATCGGGAAGCGATGCAAAGCCGCCGAGGATCTTGACAACGTTCGAGAACGCGGTCTGCGCCTCTGCCGCCGCGAGGTTCTTGCTCTGATGCTGGAAGAAGGTCGCGGTGTCGCCCGCTGCCTCAACCTCCTGAGCCAAGGCTTCTGCCTTTGCCTGCATCTTTTTATAGCGTTCGATGAACTTGTTTGCCGAAAGAAGCGTCTGTGCGACGTACTGCGGCGCAAAGTCGTCGAGCGTTCTGCCGTAATACAGCGTGCTGCCGGCGGTCTGATCGTAAAGCTGAAGGATGGTACGTCCGAGCGTCGATTTGCCGCAGCCCGACTCGCCTACCAGACCGAAGGTCTCACCGTTTTTAATATCGATGGTGATCTCCTCGTTGGCGCGCACGTAAAGCTGCTCGCGCTGAAAGATGCTCGACTTAGCGATCGGGAAATACTTTTTAAGATTCGTGATCGACAAGAGCGTGTCTGTGTTCTTCACTGCGGCGCACCTCCTTTTCAGGATAGAAGCAACGGATCTTCTGACCGGGAACTACCTCTTCGAGCGTAGGCTCCTCGTCCAGACATTTTTGGGTTGCGTATTTACATCTCGGCGCAAATTTGCATCCCTTGGGAAGTGCCAGAGGATGGGGAACCGCGCCGGGGATAGGTTCAAGCTTGTTTCCGACGTTATCGATACGCGGAATCGAATGCATAAGACCCTCGGTATAGGGATGGCTTACGGGGCAATCGGTGAAGATCGTCTTTGCAGAGGTCTGCTCGACCACCTGTCCGCAATACATAACGACAACGTCGTCTGCCATTTCGTTGATAACGCCGAGGTCGTGCGTGATAAAGAGGATCGCAGTGCCGTTTTCCTTCTGAAGCTCGTTCATAAGCCTTAAGATCTGCGCCTGAATGGTAACGTCAAGCGCGGTGGTCGGCTCGTCTGCGATAAGCAGCTTGGGCTTACAAGCAAGCGCCATTGCGATCATAACTCGCTGACGCATACCGCCCGACAGCTGGTGGGGATACTGGCGAAGCACTGCTTCGGGGTTGGGGATCTGTACTGCGCGGAGCATTTCCAGCGCCTTTTCAGCCGCCTCAGCCTTTTTCATGCCCTGATGGATCATAAACGGCTCGGAAAGCTGACGCTTAACCGTGAAAACGGGGTTAAGGCTGGTCATAGGCTCCTGGAAGATAACCGAGATATGGTTACCTCTGATCTTGTACATTTCCTCCTGCGAGAGCTTTGTGAGGTCCTCGCCCTCGAACAAAACCTCGCCGTCTGCGATGTAGCCGTTACCGTCGAGAAGGCGGAGGATGCTCATCGCGGAAACGCTTTTACCGCTTCCCGACTCGCCGACGATACCGAGCGTTCTGCCCGGCTCGACAGCGTAGGAAACGTCGTTTACAGCCTTTACAATACCCTTCTTGGTCTTGAAGAAGGTGTGCAGATTCTTAACTTCTAACATTGCCATATTACGTCACCTCTCTGCACTGGACTTGGGGTCCATAACGTCACGCAGCGTGTCGCCGACGATATTGATGCATATCGTTGCGATGCCAAGGAAGAGCGCCGGGAAGAGCCAACGCCACCAGAAGATCTGAATGACCTTACTGTCGTTACAGCCGTCGAGCATATTACCCCAGGTAGGTCTCGGGAGCTGAACGCCGAATCCGAGGTAGGAAAGCGAGGATTCGGTAAGCATACAGGTTGCGAAGTCGAGCGTCATGGTAACCAGAATTACCGAAATAATGTTGGGAAGAATGTGCTTGAACGCGATCTTGCTTTCCTTAACGCCCATGGACTTAGCCGCGAGAACGAATTCCTTTTCACGCTCTGCAAGCACCTGCGCGCGGACGAGTCTCGCAAGACCTGTCCAGGACAGCAAGCCGAGTATTACCATTATCATAAAGATTCGCGTGTCCTCGGCAACGCTTCGCGTCCTCAGCACCGCCGAAAGGATAAGTGCGAAGGGCAGGAAGGGGATCGAGGAGAATATTTCGGTGACACGCATGAGTATCATATCTACCCAACCGCCGAAATAACCCGAGATACAGCCGATGATTATACCGAGAATACTCGACACGATAACCGCAACGGCACCGATGGTCATTGTCATCTTACCGCCATTGATTACACGCGCGAGCACGTCACGGCCGAAGTTATCGGTACCGAAGAGATAGCCCTTAAGGCCCCAGGTGTCGACAAGCTCGCCGTTTTCGGTTACAGCGTAGTTCTGATAGGTGCCGACAAACACGTTATCGACGCTTCCGAGGTCCTCGGGAACCTGACTCTGCTTAAAGAGATCCGAGCCCCAGGAATATACCTTGCCGCTTTCGGTAATGCCGGTGTAGTGAATAGCGCCGCCGTTGATCTTGACGAGCTTTTCGCCGCCGAAATCGGGAACCGAGTTTTCTCCGTTAAGGCTGTTACCAGTAACGAGAACCTCGCCGTCCTCGAGGAGGATCGCGATATTATCGTCGGTTGCAGCTATATCTATGGCTTTTCTGCCGTTGATGACCTCTTCGAGAGTGAGGATGGTGCCGTTAAGGTCGAAGGATTCGAACGCCGATGCGCCCGAGCCGCCGACAACTACGGTGCCGTCCTTGAGAAGACCTGCAGCAGTCTTATTGGTGAAGACCACCTTATCGACGTTGTCGAGCTTCTTGAACTCCTTCTGGTTCTTCGCGCCCGTCATATAGTTACCCCAGATGTACGCCTTACCGTCGTTAGTGACGATAGCGCTGACCTGGTTGCCGCATTCGAGGCTCTTTACGTTAGAAACGTCAATGGTTTCGTTTTCGAGAATGTCGCCGAGAAGTATCGGTGCCATAAATTCAATTTCCGACATCGAGCTTTCCGCGCCGTACTGACCGTGCTCCTTAACGCCCCAGCCGTAGATCTTACCGTCGTCGGCGATGGCGATAGCGTGGTCCTTGCCCGCGGCGGCAAACTTGATGTTGGAGTTAACGACTGCCTCGGGGATATTCTTAAAGTCGATACCCGTGCTGTCGTAAAGCGTGCTGCCCCAGACGTAGACCGTGCCGTCCTTCGAAAGTCCGACGGTAAAGGTGCCCTTGGAGGAGATACTTGCGATCTGATCCTTCATATCCGAGGGGACCTTCATCATATTGAGTCCGGGAGACGCATTTTTCTGAGAGTTGTTGATATACTCAAGGTCGATCGGCATAAAGTAGGGGCCGATGAACACGAGAAGGAACATTGCAACCAGCACGACGAGCGCGCAGACTGCAAGCTTTCTGGAGAAAAAGTTCTTTACGATCTGCTTACCGGGGCTGACGATAGCCTCGACAGCGAGAACGTCTATATCAGCCTTGGTGCCGACGAACATACGGCGGAACCAACCGCCGACGGTGGAGAAAAAGCCCTTTTTCTTCTTGTTGTTATTGCTCATAAAGACTTTCCTCCTTTCTTAGCGGTCAACACGGATTCTGGGATCCGCAAAGCCGTATGCAAGGTCGATAATAAGGTTACCTACAAGGCTTATGCTGACGTAGAACATCTGAAGCGCAAGAACGACCTCAAAGTCACTCTGCGTAAGCGACTGAATGTATACTCTGCCGACGCCGTTGAGACCGAAGATGTTTTCGACCATGATCGAGCCCGAGAACACGCTGAGGAACCAACCGATGACGAGGGTCATAATAGGAATGAGCGCGTTTCTCCATGCGTGGGAGTAGATTACGACCTTTTCGCGAAGACCCTTCGCACGCGCGGTGCGGATGCAGTCCATGCTCAACGCCTCGATCATCGAAGCGCGGACGTAACGGGTCATACCGCCAAGGGAGGTAAAGATCATTACTATCGAGGGAAGCGCCATATAATAAAGCTTGTCCAGGAAGGCGCGCATACCGACGTAGTCGGAGCCGGGCGTCTTCATACCGCTTACCGGGAATATCGGGAATACTACCGCGAACAGCCAGATAAACAGGATCGCGGTGATGAACACGGGAATACTGTAGCCGACGATGGTGACCATCTGGACCGCCGTATCACGCTTGCTTCCGCGCTTGACGGCACAGAAGATACCGAGAGGAATCGTGAGCGCAAGCGTAAAGACTGTGGTGAAGACGTTCAGCTTGATGGTGTTCGCCATCGGCTCTCTGATGTAATCTACTGCTTCAAGACCCTTTACACGGCTGTAGCCGAGGTTGCCCTGAAGGATACCGTCATACTTGCCCTCGGAAAGAAGGATGCCGCTGCTCGGGTTGCCGCCCTTATAGACGTCGTTGGTCTTTGCGAGACCTATCCAACGGAGATAGCGCACGACAAGAGGATCGTCCTGGCCGTACTTCAATCTCAGCTCGGCATATCTTTCCTCGTACGTGCCCTGCTTGATAAGATCCTGCTTCTGAGGCTCAAGGTCCTGACGTGCCAAGTCGTTGGGGATCAAATCATAGATAACGTACATCAGGAACGAAAGTATAACAAGCACTAAAAGCATGTATGCTATTCTTTTAAGTATGTACTTAACCATATGCTTCCTCCACTGAAAGAAATAGGAGTAAATTTATCAATATACGGCAATTTTTCGCCGTTTATATCCGAATTTAATATGGCAGTCTCTGCCAAAAAATCATGTTTGCGATTTTGCGCGTTATCGCGCGAAAGTGTAAAGATACACAATACGGACAGACCGAGAAACCCGGTCTGTCCGGAAAGCTTATACTACATTTTGTGCATCGCGGGTCAAAGCCCACTATGCATTAGTCTGCACACGGTCCCCAAAAAGGGGACCGCGGCAAATCGATTACTAAATTTGATTATTCAGCAATAGTGCAGTAAAGAAGTGCCTTTGCGAAGCTCCAGTAGGGGCTGAGTGCGTTGTCGCCTTCAAGACCCTGGATCTTGGAGTTGTAAACGTTGTAGTAAACGTTGCAGTAAAGGGGAATTTCGGGAACCATTTCGTTCCATCTGAGTACGAAGTTTTCGAAGTAGAATGCATATTCTTCTTCGTTGGTTGCCTTGTAAACCATTGCCATCGAGAGGTAGTCGAGACCGAGCTTATCAACGTTAGCCATATCGGTTTCAACGGAATCTTCGAGGTGATCGTTGTAGAGGTATGCAAGGTCCTTGGGGTCCTTGAGGTAGTTGTTGGAGTACGTGTAGAAGAGAGCGTCGTCTACAGTGAAATAGAAGGCCTGGTCGTAGATGGAAGAGGTGAAACCGGTAGCAAGGTTAGCCATGCCGTAGATGAAGGTTTCGTGGTAGAGTGCGTCGAGAAGGTCGTCCCAGGTACCAACGGTCTGACGGATAACCATACCAGCTTCCTTAACAGCGGTGCTGTCGGTGAGCTTAACCTTAAGAAGCTCGGAAACTTCGTTGTTTTCGGTGGAGATGTAGTTGATTACGAGGGGCATGTAGTAGTCATCGCCAACCTTAACGGTCTTGTATTCAATACCGTCGGTGTTTTCGATGGATACGAAGTTGATGTTGGTTTCGGTAGCTTCTTCAGCGGTGAGCTTCTTGTAACGAACGCCGCCTGCGGTTTCGTCGTATGCGGAACCGTCAGCGTTGTATACCCAGCCGTCTTCCTGAAGAACCTTCTTAGCGTCAGCAACAGAGAAGTTGTATTCGTTTACGCCTTCTTCAATTGCGTCCTTGGTAGCCTTGTACATCCAGCTGTCAACAGCGTAAGGACCGTAAACAACTGCGCCGTAGCCGCCGCAGAATGCATCTGCGAAGTCATCCTTGTCGAGGAGGTAAGAGATAGCCTGACGAACAGAGGTGAACATGGTAGGACCAAAGTCGCAAACGAACTGGATCTTACCGTAGCCTGCTCTCATGTAGTTAGAGGAAGCATACTTGCCTTCGCCCTCTTCAACGATTGCGAGACCTGCGTTAACGTCGGTACCGCCGGTAAGGTCGCAGAGGATGTCGAGCTCGCCGCTCTTAAGAGCGTCGTTCTGAGTTTCGGAAACGATCTTGGTGTAAACTACAGTCTTGATAAGGGGCTTCTGGCCTTCGAAGTTACCTGCAAAGTTGGGGTTAACTTCGAGGGTTGCCTGCTTGGTGGAGTCGTCGTATTCCTTGATTACGTAGGGACCGGAGAAGGGATATACGGTGATATCCTTACGGCCCTTTTCGATCTGGGAAACGATCTTGTAGGAATCGCCTTCAGCTTCGTAGTAAGCGTCGGTGAGGTATGCACCGTTGCCGTCGTCAGCGATATCAGCGATGTCGCCGAGCCAAAGCTTGTAGGGAGTGGGCTCGAATGCAGCGTAGACTTCTGCATAGTAGTAGTTAGCGTAGTCGGGCTTAACGGTTACAGCGAACTTGTAGGTGTCGAGGAGACGAACGCCGGCGAAAGCCTTAGAAGGAGTAATCGAGCTTACTACGTTGCCTTCGTCGTCGGTTTCTTCGATAGCAACGCCATCGTTAGAACCGTCGTAAGCGTTGAATTCTTCGTAGCCTGCGAGGGTGTAGCCTGCGGAGGTGGACATTGCACCTGCTGCGCCTGCGATGTTGGTCGAGAATACGAGGGTGGTAACGATGTAGTCCTTAGCGGTTACTTCGCTGCCATCGCTGTACTTGAGACCGGGGTTGATTTCAACAGTGAAGGTCTTGGTGCCGTCGTCGTTAGCAACAACGTCGTGACTCTTAACTACGGTTTCATTCCAAACGTAGTTACCCTGCTGATTTGCTTCGAGAGTTGCGTAGCCAACGGTGAGGTTGTATACGTCAAGGTCGGAAGCGGAGGGAGAGGATGCCGCGAAGGTGGGGCGGCGGAAGTCGCCGGTAAGGTCGGTAACGTTACCCATGATAACCTTGCCGGAGGGTTCTGCGGGAACCACAGTGCTGGTGTCGCCGGAAGTGTCAGCTGCAGAGCTTTCGGTGGTGGTAGTGTTGTTACAACCAGCGAAAACGCAAACTGCCATTGCCATAGCGAGAACCAGAGCAAAAATACGCTTGCTCATTTTGTTTCTCCTAAAATGAATTTTTATTTTATATAGCCGGCAAAGCCGTTATATAATCAATAGGGTTTTTCATAGGAAGTACTTCCTATGAAGCGTGAGGGTACCCTCACGTGATTTGCGCGCAAATTACACGGCAAAGCGTTGTCGCATAAAACGCGCAGTTTATGTTTTAACAGTATATATTTATCACATTATCTTCAATTTGTCAACAGCATTTTCGTAATTCGGTCCATTTGACACAATTTCTCGCATTACATTTTATGCTTTTTGTATAATATCGTTGCAGAAATCACCTGTCTTGCTTCCCTGCTTCAACCCTCTTCGCTCCATTTCGCGGCTTATCGTATTCATAACCGTTTTTTTGTCGCCGCTCCACAGCGGTGCGACGAGGTGCGCCTTGGGCGCGTCGCCCGTGATACGGTGTACGACGACATCTTCGGGGAGATGCTCGATGCAGGAAAAGAGAATATCCATATATTCATCGAGCGTGAGCGCCGAAAAGCTTCCTTTATTATAATCTACACACAGATCGGTCCCCTCGAGCACGTGAAGCAGCTGAAGCTTGACCCCGTCGGTGCCCGCGGCAACGGCAAGCGCGACAGAGGCAAGCGCATCCGACTCGGATTCGCCCGGCAGACCTATGATGATATGGGTCACGGTTTGAATGCCCTCGCGCTTCAGCCTTTTTACGGCGTCGACGTAGACCTCGTTTTTGTAGCATCTGCGTATGTATTCGGCGGTCACCTCGTTTGCCGTCTGCAAGCCGAGCTCGACCCAGACAGGCTTGATCCCGTTAAGCTCCGACAAAAGCGCAATTACGTCGTCGGGCAGGCAGTCGGGTCGAGTGGCGATCGACAGCCCGACGATGTCATCGCGTCCTATAACCTCGTAAAATACGCGTCTCAGGTACTCGGTCGGCGCATAGGTGTTGGTGTAGCTTTGGAAATATGCGATGAATTTTTCGGCTTTGGTCTTTTTCGCGACAAGCGACCTCGCTTTTTCTATCCGCTCTGCCATATTTCCGCATTGCGACGCAAAGTGCGAGCTGCCCGCAAGGCAGAAGATACAGCCGCGCGTGTCGAGACTGCCGTCGCGGTTCGGGCAGGTCAGCCCGAGGTCGAGCGAAAGCTTATAGACCTTCTCACCGAAGACTCTTTTCAAGTGGTCGTTCAAAGAATAATAATGCTTCATGGCACCTCAAAAGCCCTTGACATTCGGTCGGGGCGGATATATACTTGGAATAACGAAACGAGGGATATGATTATGCTTAAAACATCAACAGAAATACGTTCTGTCGCAAACAAGGTGGGCGAGAAAAGGGCCGTCGAAATGATTGCCAAGGCAGGCTTTGACGGCTGGGATTTTTCTATGCTCTCCATGGTAAAATACGATTGGGGAAGCAACAAATGCTCGCCCTGCGAACACCCCTTGGCGGGTAGCGAGGCATACCGCTATGCCCGTAATCTGAGAAAGGTCGGCGAGGACTGCGGCATCGTTTGCAACCAGTCGCACGCACCCTACCCCACCTATTGCCCCGAGATCGCGGCGACCTACGAAAAGTGCATCGAGCTTACCGCCGAGGCGGGCGGAGGCATATGCGTCATCCACCCCGATAACTACAAAAGTGCAGAGGAAAACGCCGAAATGTTTTTGCGCCTGCTTCCCGTCGCACGTGCCTGCAACGTTAAGATCGCGACCGAAAATATGTGGTCGTGGAGCGACGCGACGCAATCGGCTTCGTTTGCCGCCTGCTCGAACCCGAAGAGCTTTCTTGAGCATATGGAGGCTGTCAACGACGAATATTTCGTCGCCTGCCTCGACGTCGGACACGCAGAGCTTAAGGGCCTTGACACGAACGCCGTCGAAATGATCGAGGCGCTCGGGCATCACCTTCAGGCGCTGCACCTGCACGATAACGACAGACGCGGCGACCGTCACAGGATACCCTTCTCGGATTCGCTCGATTTCGACGCCATCACCCGTGCGCTGAAGAGGATCGGCTACAGCGGCTTTCTCACGCTCGAGGCGGTCATGCATATGAGCAGCTTTACCGCCGAAAACGCGCACGTCGGCGTGCAGGAGCTTGCCGATTCGGCAAAAAGACTGGCAATTATGGTCGATAATGCGTAAAAGCCGCACTTGTCGCTGACAAATACGGCTTCGTGTTTTGGAGCAAGCGACGGGAATCGAACCCGCACAGTCAGCTTGGGAAGCTGAAGTTCTGCCACTAAACTACGCCTGCGAACAACGAGATTATACTCCCATAATCCTCTTTTGTCAATAGCGTCGTTTGTCGGATCCTACCTGTTTTTGTAAATCGATATTCATACAATAAAAAAGCACCGCAAGGGTGCTTTTTGTTGTGCTTCTTTTAAATTCTGTCGCTGATTTTTTTGATATCGGCGCCGACGGAGCGGAGCTTGCCGACCATATCCTCATAGCCGCGCTCGATATGATAGATATCGTCGATGACGGTGGTGCCGTTCGCAGAAAGCGCCGCGATCACCATTGCCGCACCTGCGCGAAGGTCGACCGCGCGGACGTTTGCGGGACGGAAGGAGTCGATGCCGCTGATATTCGCGTCTCTGCCCGTGACGGTGATCCTTGCACCCATACGCACGAGCTCGTCGGTATATTTAAAGCGCGAATCCATTACGCTTTCGGTAATTCTGCTTTCGCCCTCGGCAAGGCAGAGGAGCACGCAGAACTGAGGGTTCATATCGGTCGGGAAGCCGGGGTAAAAGTCGGTCTTGACTCTTGCCTTTTTGAGGCTTCCGTCGGAATGAACGCGGACGAAATCGTCGCCCTCCTCGACATCGACACCCATTTCGACAAGCTTTCTCGTGGTTGCCTCGAGGTGTCGGGGAATTACGTTGTTTATGACAAGGTCACCCTTGGTTGCGGCTGCGGCGATCATATAGGTGCCCGCCTCGATCATATCGGGAATTATCGCGTAGGTTACGCCGTGAAGCTTTTCGACGCCGCGGATCTTGATGACCTCGGTACCTGCGCCGGTGATGTTCGCGCCGCAGGAGTTTAGGAAGTTTGCAAGGTCAACTATGTGAGGCTCACGCGCGGCGTTATCGATGACAGTCATACCGTTTGCGGTTGCCGCGGCGATCATTATGTTCGCGGTAGCGCCGACCGACGCAACGTCGAGATAGATCGACGCACCCTCCAGGGGATGCTCGGTATAGCAGCTTATGCCCGAGGTGCAATTCACCTTCGCACCGAGCGCCTCAAAGCCCTTTATATGCTGGTCGATGGGACGCGCGCCGAGGTTACAGCCGCCCGGAAGCGAGGTGAACGATCTGCCGAAGCGGCCGAGCTCCGCACCGAGGACGTAGTAGGAGCCTCGCATATTGCGGGCAAGGTCCAGAGGCACGCTGTTGCTTCTTACCGAGCGGGTATCGATGCTATAGGTATATTTGTCTATTTCCCTGACCTCCGCGCCCATACGCGAAAGTATCTCCAATGCCGTCTTGATATCGCTTACGTCGGGAAGATTTTCCAGAACGCAGACATCATTTACCAGAATCGTGGCAAAAATAATAGGGAGCGCGGCGTTTTTCATACCGCCGACAGTTATTGTTCCGACAAGCGGTCTGCCGCCGGACACGCAAAGCTTTTCCATATTTCAAACACCTTTCGGTCGTTTTTATAAAGTCATACAAATTAATGATAACATCAAGATTGTCAAAAGTCAATAGCCGCACATTACAGTTTATGCATTATTTCTCTTCTTGACAAATATTTCATATGTAATATAATATATAATATATTAGTGCCTCTCGGGCGGGTGCATAATGCACCTTTTTAAAGCCCGCGGTAAAGGTTGGGCACAAATTAATCCTTCTACCCGCGTGGACGTTATGTTAAACGCATTGTAGGGAAAGGGTGCGTAACGCACCTTTTTAAAGCCCGCGGGCGGGTAACCCGCCAAGTAATTCCCGCGATTCACGCAAAACAGACATAAACCCTCTTTCCGCGTGGAACAACGGCAAACAATAACAGAAAGGAATTGCGAAATCGAAGTTAACAAACGCGTTAACCAAGTCTGTAGAACCTTGTAGAACCTCCCAAGCTTCTGTAAGGTCTCGCGGGGAGAGGTTAACAAGTTCGTTGCATCGACTATCGCGAAATTAAAAAACGCGAAATCAAAAAAGTAAGGGATCTGCCCTTTTTCTCATACATCAACAGAAAGGAAATTATATGTCTAAAACGAAAAAGCCAAAGGTGAATATCGTCTTCCTCGGCGGTGTTGACGGCATCGGAATGAACTGCACGGCGTTTGAATACGAAAACGATATCATCATCGTCGACTGCGGCGTTGCCTTCCCCGAGGATGATATGCTCGGCGTCGACCTTGTCATTCCCGATTTCACCTATCTCGAGAACAACGTCGAAAAGGTGCGCGGTCTGCTCATCACGCACGGTCACGAGGACCACATCGGCGCGGTTCCCTATTTTCTCAAAAAATTCCCGAGTGTGCCCGTCTATGCCGCAAGGCTGACCCTCGGAATACTCGAGGGCAAGCTTTCAGAGCACGGGATCCGCAACGCAAGGCTGAACGAGGTCCGCGCCGGCGACACGGTTGAGCTCGGCTGCTTTTCGACCGAATTTATCAACGTAAACCATTCTATGCCCGACGCCTGCGCAATGTGCATCACCACCCCCTGCGGACGCATCCTGCACACCGGCGACTTCAAGGTCGACTACACCCCCGTCGGCGAAAAAATGATCGATCTTCCCCGTATTGCCGAGCTTGGCAGAAGGGGCATCAAGCTTCTGCTTTGCGACTCGACCAACGCCGAAAGACCGGGCTACACCCCGAGTGAAAGCAGTCTTGCCGAAAGCTTCGACCGCATCTTCAACAACGAAAGCAGAAGAGTCGTTATCGCGACCTTTTCGTCGAACGTTCACCGCGTTCAGCAGATAATCAACGCCTCCGAGAAATACGGCAGATACGTTGCGATAAGCGGACGCAGCATGCAGAACTTCGTCAATGCGGCGGTCAAGCTCGGATATCTCGACGTGCCCGACGATATGCTTATCGACCTTAACGACGCGTCGCGCTTCCCGCCCGAGCGTGTGACTCTCGTCACGACGGGCAGTCAGGGCGAGCCGATGAGCGCGCTTTACCGTATGGCGTTCGGCGAACACAACCAGATCTCGCTCGGAAGCAACGACCTCGTCGTGCTTTCCTCATCAGCCATCCCCGGCAACGAAAAGCTGATAACCAAGATAATCAACGAGCTTTACAAGCGCGGAACCGACGTTATCACCTACTCGAATTACGACGTTCACGTTTCGGGACACGCCTGCCGTGAGGAGCTCAAGCTCATCCACGCGCTTGCTTCTCCCGAATACTTCATCCCCGTACACGGCGAATACAAGCATCTTATCGCGCACGCGGGTCTCGCGCACGAGATGGGTATGCAGGAAAGCCATATCGTCATCCCCGAAATAGGCAGGGTCATCGAAATGAGCAAGCGGAGCGTCAAGCCCGCGGGCAACGTCGAGGCAGGATCGGTGATGGTCGACGGAAGCGGGCTCGGCGGAGTCAGCGGCGTCGTCCTGCGCGACAGAAAGCGCCTCTCCGAGGAGGGCGTCATCATCGTTTCGGCGGGTGTCGACCTCGAATATATGTGCATTTCCATCGACCCCGAGGTCATCACGCGCGGCTTCGTTTACGAAAAGGAAAACGAGGAGCTTATCGGCAGGATAACCGAATGTGCGCGTCAGTCGATAATACGCAGCCTCGCAAAGGGCATCGACGATATCGACACGCTTCGCGCAAAGCTTCGCGACGACGTTGCGGAATACGCACGCAAGCGCACCAAGCACAGACCCATGATCGTTACCATTCTCAACGAAATACAGCAATAAGCCTTGAAAAAGGGAGAGTGCCGCTCTCCCTTTTACTGCATAGGCCAAGGAGAAAAATATGCATTTTCAAAAGCTAAAAAGAGTTCAGACGTTTGCACTCGTCATTTCGGCGGTGCTTTTGGTCCTCGACGTGATCGCCGCCGCCTGCGTTGCGCCGCTTCTCGGCTACACAGCAAAGGAAGCGATCGCTGTCACGGGGCTTGTCTCTCTTGCAGTCCTGCTCGTCATCCCTCTCGTCAACATGCTCCTTATGAAGAAGCTTAAAAACGAGCGCGTAGACGTTCAGGGACAGATAAACGAGCTTATGGCGCGCCGCGGAGCCGCCGAAAAAAGCCTTGCAGATGCTGCAAAACGCACCGTAAGGCTGCGCAGACTCTTTAATCTTTACTGCGCGCTTCTTACCCTGCTCGTGCTCGTCTGCTTTTTCGCCCTTTCGGTCGTAGACCATAGAGTGGCGGGAGCATCGATCGTCGCGCTGTGGCTGCTTTCACCGATCGTCGAAATGTGGCTGAGAATACCCGAGCGCTTCGGTTTTTCGGGATACTGCGACCCGTCGGAGTTTAAGTCGCTCCACGCACTTGCGCGAAGGGCTGCCGACGTCATCGGCATAGAAGGCGAGATACGCATTCAATTCACGCTCGACTGCAACATCGGCATCGCGAAGATAGGCAGAGTCAACTCGCTTCAGCTTGGTGTGACGATGCTCGACGTCGCGACCGAGGACGAAATTTACCAATGCCTGCTTCACGAGTTCGCACATCTTACCAAGGAGGCGAACCTTTCCTACAGAGAGCGCCGTCTTTTCGACAAGCTCACCCTCTCGGGAGAGCCCTCGGTGATCCAGAAGGGCTATTTCGGATATATCGCGTCGACGTTCTGCAAGGAGTGCATGTACTACACCTCGACCGCATCGCAGTCGATCGAAAGGCTCGCGGATGCGGCGGTGCTCAGGTACGGCAATCCGCAGGTAGCAATAAACGCTCTTGCGAAGTCGCACCATTTCTCGCGCTTCAACGACGAGATTGCAGAATGTATGGGGCATCATTATTACGAGCCCGAGACAATGTACGAGAATATTGCCGAGGAATATTCGAAGGCGTTCCGCAAAGCCATTATCGAGCGAGGCGATTTTTGGAAGGAGCTTGCGCTGAAGGAGTTGCAGGCGAGGATCGCGTCGCACCCGATACTCAGCTCGCGTATGGAGGCGTTCGGGGTTACCGACTTCGAGGTGATCCTTCCCGACGACGAGGGCGAATACCGCGACGAATGCAACAAAGCGAAGACTGTTATCAGCAAGCTCATTTACGACAGCGCGAAGGACGGCTACGCCGAGGAGCGCGAGAACGAATACGTCAAGCCGAAGGCGAAAATCGACGAATGGCTCAAAAACGGCAAGCCGCTTGACGAAAGCGGCTGTCTGGAGATACTTGATACGCTTTTCGGTCTCGGTATGTACGAGCTTACGCTCGAGACCTGCGACCGTGTCATTTCCGAAAGCGAAAACGAGTCGTTCACCCCTCACGCTCACTTTATGAAGGGCGTGACCCTGCTTCACCTTTACGACAAGCGCGGAATAGATTCGCTCTATCGCGCGATGGAGATAAACAGCAACTACCTTAAGGCAGGGCTCAACATCATCGGAGACTACTGCTGTCGCAACGGCTTACAGCAGGAGCTCGACGAATACCGCGAGCGCTCGATGGAGCTCGGACAGCAGCACGAGGACGGATTTTCACAGCTGAGCGTGCTCCGTGCGAGCGACAACCTGTCGAAGGAGGAGGGCTTCCCCGAGGGAATGCTCGAAAGCATCCTCGATTTCATCAAAGGCATTGAAAACGGGAGCATCGAAAAGATATTCCTCGTAAGAAAGACCGTCAGCGAAAGCTTTTTCGGAAGCGTTTTCGTGGTCAAGTTCAAGCACGAGACCGACAACGAGACGATCGACGAGGTAATGGGAAAGATATTCACCCATCTCGACCTGCATCCCTCGCAGTGGGATTTTTCGCTGTTTCTTTATGACAAGCATACCGAAAAGGCGGTCGGTAAGGTCAAGGACTGCTGTGTCTATTCCGCCGAATAAGCCGCAAAGGAGCCCTGCGCCATGCAAATGTATACAAAAACAAAAGCCGAAAAGACAATTTCAGAGCTTTCGGCGGATATGCACGCCTTCGAGGTCGCGACCATCCTTTTGGACCTCAAGCTGAAGCTCATCACAAAAAGCGTTGCCGCGGTCAGGCTCACGAGGGGTCTGAGGATAGGCACGAGCATAGCAAAAAGGTTCAGCCCCGAGGCGTACGATTCGATCACCGCGCTTAAGGTCGGTGAAAGCTGCTACATAGATTTTCTATGCAACGACGAGCCTGTCATCACCAACGTCACGCGGTGCGTCGACGGTTATTTTCTGCTGTTCAACCCGTTTGACGGCGAGATACGCCGAAGAGTGGACGAAATATACTCAAAAATGTCGGGCTACGACACCGTCTGCGTGGAGGATTTCCTCGCCGACGGAATTCAGCTCGCGAGGCTGTCGAGATTTTCCAACTCCGCCGAGCGTTTGCTGTCGGATATGCGCGGAAACAAAGAGCTTCCGTTCTTCGACGTGAGGTATTTCGTCGCTGCTCTTGCGGGACGCGCCTTCAAAAAAGCCACTCCCGCAGGAAAGGGCATAACCTGCAGTGTCTGCAGCGGAAGCCTTAACGTAGAGGGCTCGCCGCTCGATTTTCTGCTGATCGGCATATTTGCAGTTTCCTTTTGCCTCGACGTCAATCAACGACGCTCGGTGCTTGTGCACGCAGACCGCGTCGACGGTATGGTCGAGCTTACCGTGGGCTGCAAGCGAAGAAGGGGCGATGACTGCTCGATAACCCACACGCTTCCCAAGCATTGGCTGCATCTGATGCGGCTCATTGCCGACGGAAATCTCTGGGACATCAGGGTCGGCTCGGACAATACCTACAGCTTCAGGCTTACTATATCGATGCGGCACGTCGCTCCCGGCGCGGAATTCTCGGTGCGCGAGAGAAACACAAGGAACAGAGTCAATGCGCTCGCATACCTGATATCGACCCTGTTCGAGTTCAACGAGGTTTCGCTTGCCGAATCAGACGACTCCTCCGACCCGTCAACGCCGCAGCAGATCTTTTGAATACAAAAAGGGACTTCGTTTGAAGTCCCTTTTGTGCTGTATTTCCGCTTTTTGAAAAAAGCTTGGCAAAAACTTCTCATTTCCAAAAATCTTCGATTTTTTGTTAAAAAGTTTTGAAAGGGAGTTTGAGGGGAAGCTTTTTCAAAAGCTTCCCCTCATAAAACCTACCTCTTGTCAAAGCTCGGGTTATAGGCGTAGTTGAAACACAAGAGCTTTATGTTTAATTCAGAGTTGCCGTTTATATACAACTTTCGGGTTAATATATTCGATTTCGACTCTATAATCTATGTTTCCGTTGGAATCATACCTGACACATCGTATCACGTTCCCGTATTCATCAAACTTGTTTTCGCATTTATAATCCAAATTCCCATTCGAATCATACATTTCGTTTGACAGCATATTACCATATTCATCACAGTGGAATTTGTTCTCGAAAACCGCAATGCCCTCTGCATCATACTTAGTATGAACAATTACGTTTCCGTTTTCGTCACGTTCGTATTTATATCCCTCTGCTATGCTTTCATCGGGATTAAGCCGAAACTCAAATACCACATTCCCGTTTTTGTCATACTCATATGCAAATTTGTTAACCACCGTTGATTCCGAGCTATATTCAATATAAAGTATCTTGTTGCCGTTTTCGTCGTATTTATATTCGTGTTTACTATCAATTTCCCCGTCTGCATCATATATAATATGGAGCGTCATATTTCTGTTTTCGTCAAATACGCACTCGGTTTCACAGACGACTTTACCGTCTTTGCCATATTCAAGCGAGCGTTCTACTCTACCGCCGGCGTCGTAACGGTTTTCGATTTTGCTTACGAGCGTTCTGTTTCCGTCTTTGTCCGGGCAATACATAACATTCAGCAGCATATTGCCGTTTTCATCATAGCGGTATTCCCATTCGGTTTTTCTTTCTGTTTCACCTTTTTCGTCATACGTTAGGCAACAGGTCATATTGCCTTTTTTGTCATATTCCCATTCGGTTTTATAAACTTCGTTTCCGTCGGCATTATATTGGGCAAAAAACGTAGCATTTCCGTTTTCGTCGTATCTGTCTTCGGATTTGACTTTGATAGTTCCGTTTGCATCGTATATTGTAGACAGCTGTTTATCGCAAAGCGTCTCGAAACGGCAAAGCAGCTCTTTACTGTCTTTATGAGTCTTACAGCGTCTCAGATTGTTATATGCTGCGAAATAATCACCCTTTTCGATCATCTTAATCGCTTCGTTATATAAACACACCTTGTTTTCCATAACAATCTCCCTGTTTGCACTCTTGATAATGATATTTTATCGCTTGTAATCGGCTTTGTCAATATCATAAAAACAACGACGCCCCAAAGTGGGACGCCGTTGAATCTTTTGTTTTACCTCTTGTCAAAGCTCGGGTTGTACGCGTAAAAGTTCTTGTAATCGAGGTTATCCCGAACGATGCGGAGTGCAGTGGGCTTTGACGCTAACAACATTAACAGTTCGTATGTATCACGCAGACTTTATTGCCGTCTTCGTCGTATCGATATTCCGTAGATGATACGACCTTGTTGTTGGTATAACGTTCTACAAGAATAATGTTACCGTTCTCGTCAACCGTATGTACTTCATACAAGGTCATTTTTTCGTTCTTGTCGCGGTTATATATCAACACTTTGTTATCTTTGTATTCATAAACAGCAGTATTGTCCAAGACATTATTCCAATATGTTTCTTCAAGCGTTTTTCTTCCCGCTTCGTCATACTCGTATTTGTATTCTATTATTAACGTAGCGTCGCCGTTTTTATCATATAATGAATGAAGACACAAATCTCCGTGTTCGTTATAGGCAAAGCTGTTTTTGCCGACACTTTCGCCGTTTTTAAACCATTCTATCTGCTCGATTTCACCGTTACGGTTATGATTCCATTCCGTGTGCGAGATAAGCTTGTCTTCATAATATACCTTTTCAAGACAAAGGTTGCCGTTTTCGTCATACTCCCGAATGTTATTTTGAGAATCTTCGAGGGGATTGTCATAGTGGTTGTCTAAAAAAACGTTTCCGTTTTTGTCGTATGCGACACAATGAATGAGCTTTCCGTTCTCGTTGTATATAGACTTTCGTTTTACTAAAATGTTTTCATTTTTGTCGTAGGTTACATAAGAAACAGAGTTGCCGTGCTTGTCAAATTCCTCAATACTTTTGTAAATACTTTTGTAGAACGTAAAATCTTCAAAAATAGAGCTTGCGGACATATCGGTGTTTTTCTCGAAAGTCATATAATCACCCCTTTATTTAATTGTAGCATATTAGAAAAGGTTTTTCAACAAAATTCTTTTTTGGAAAGTTTTTGGGGATTTCAAAAGGGGCTTTTTTCAAAAAGCCCCTTTTGTTATGCGTTTTTACCTCTTGTCAAAGCTCGGGTTGTACGCGTAAAAGTTCTTGTAGTCGAGGTTATCCTGAACGATACGGAGTGCGTCGCCGAAGCAATCAACGTGGAATGTTTTTGCGATATAAAACAATTAAATTTTCCACTTGATTTCGATTTTTTCCTTCGATGCGGTGATACGCTCGATAAGTGCATCAACAACAGTCATTTTGTCGTCGATAGTCAATTCATCCCAACGGTCCATATAACTGCTTATTTCGCCTACGTTATCCTTGCGGTTATTCTCAAAATGCGTGATTTGTTCGTACAATTCCTTCTTTTCGGCATCCAGCGAAGAAACACGGCTGTTTATATAATGCATAACCGTTTCATTTGCCGAGGTTATCTTTTCCAACAGGGAAGATATTTCGCTGTCGATTGCGCTTATACGTGTTTTAAGTTGGATAGTTTCTAAATCAAAGCCTTCCTGCTTTTGTTGGGATAGAGTTTTGAAGTCCTCAAGCTTCTTTTTCATTTCATCAAACACGATTTTATCCACAATATCGGCATCCAACGAACCGAAATTGCAACCGACGGAATTATATTTGTTATTGCAAAGATAATAGCGGTTGCCCGATTTGGTCTTGCAACGGTAGGTTTTCGCCGTCAAGGCATATCCGCAATGAGCGCATTTTATCTTGCCTGCAAGCCAGGTGGCTTTTGCCTTGATCGGCTTTGCAACGCTTTGGTTATTAAGGCATTTGGAACGGCATTTTATCCATATTTCCGAATCGATAAACCCTCTATGGGGCGCAAGCACAAGGGTGTGTCCGTTTAGGGAAACGGTCTTGCGCTTTTTGTTGTCGCCGGAATAAAGATATGCGCCGTTTGTGCCGATAAAATCTTCGGGATTGTTGGCGATATTGGTGCCTTGCGACCGAAAAAAGTCATAAAGACGGTAATCGGCTTTTACATACACAGGGTTTATGATAACATCACGCAACCGACTGCGGTTAAAGGATTTTCCGTCCCGTTTGCGTATTCCGTTTAATTCCAAACACCTCGCTACATCGCCCAAGGATGTTTGCGGTTGGGAATAAAGCGTGAATATCAGCTTTACAGTTTCCGCTTCGCTCTCGATGGGTTCATACATTTTGGTGCGAACACCGTCGATAACCGTTTCTTTAAGTCCAAACCCAAAAGGAACACGTCCGCCCATATAAAACCCCTTTTTGCTTCGGGACGAATAGGCATCAATAACACGCTGCTGAATGGTTTCGCGCTCAAGCTGTGCGAAAATCATCACGATCATCAGCATTGCTTTGCCGATGGGTGTTCCCGTGTCGAACTTTTCCATTGTGCTTACAAAACCTACACCGTGATTTTGAAATATGTCGATAATATTAGCAAAATCAAGCACCGAACGGCTTATACGGTCAAGCCGATAAACGATAACACGGTTTACTTTACCGCTTTCGATGTCGCTCATCAACTCCCGGAATGCAGGTCTGTCGGTGTTTTTTCCGCTGTAGCCCTTGTCGGTATATACCTTAAACCGAGATTCCGTCACTTCCTTTTTGCAAAGCTCAATTTGACTTTCGATGGATATACTGTCCGCCCTGTCAACCGATTGCCTTGCGTAAATAGCGTCAAAAAGACTCAATTTCAACTCCCTTCCTCGCAAAAAAGAAGCAGAGCCGCTGATGTTTCAATTCTATCATGGCAAATCCCTATGTCCAATGGCTTTTTCGTAATATTTTCGAAAAACGTCGTAAAGCTTTTGCTCAATATTGCTTTTTCGCTCTCTCTTTTCGTTTTCAGAAAAGTTGGGGGTCAAATTCACAATGATTATTGGTTTACTGCCGATTTGTATTTTCTTTTCGTCTGTTAAATAATCCGCCATGTCTTTGCGCCTCTTTCTGCAATAGCCACTGTTACAAAATATGTTTTGCTCCTTGTCCGCTATGCTGAAATATGACACTTTATTTGGCAAGCAAAAAGCGATATGGATCAAACTCCATATGCGATGTTGCGTTAAAAACAATCAGCCCCCATTTTACACTAATTTTTACAAAATTCACGATAAGATAAGCTGTTTCCGGAGAAAATTCATTACAAAATCAAGAAACTCCTAACTGCCAAAATCGACAGTTAGGAGCTTATTGTGTATTACTGTTTTACGTTATGATTTATTCTTCTGCTGTATCAAAATGCATCATTTCCTCGATTTGGGTTCTCTTGCTTCCGAATATTTTATTAGCTTCATCACGTTTTTTCTCCGCTTCTCGCACTGCGTCTGCGATTTCTTTTTCTTTTTCAGGGCTTAATCTATGTATAGGTATTGTGGCCACGTAATTGGGCGTTATGTGATCTACTACAGAAGCATATATGCCTTTTTCCAATAAAACCTTTCCTATATTTTCAGTTGAATGATATGCATACAACGATATCAATTAGCGGATATTTTCAATAATTTTTAGGTGTTTTTCAAAATTAAATTGAGTTTTTCAAGTTTTAGGCGCATTAATAACTTTTCCTTAATAAAAAAAGACGCTGCAACGAAGCAACGTCTTTGTTGATTTAATGACAACCGTGGGAACCGCAGTTACTGCCGCAGCCGTGGTCTCCGCAAGTATGCCCCTCACCGTGGTGATGGTCGTGGTGGTCGCACTTGGCTTCGGGATCATAGCTCAAGCTGTTTGCAAGGAATGCCGCCACTGCCTCGTCAGCATCGCCATGGACACCGCCGAAGAGCTTAATACCTGCTTGGGCAAGTGCCATCTGTGCACCGCCGCCGATGCCGCCGCAAATGAGTACGTCTGTCTTCAGCGAAGAAAGAAGTCCTGCCAATGCGCCGTGGCCGCTACCGTTGGTATCAATTACTTCTGCATTTACGATCTTGCCGTCCTCTACCTCGTAGAGCTTAAACTGTGCGGTATGACCGAAGTGCTGAAAGATCTGTCCATTTTCATACGTTACTGCAATTTTCATTGTATCTTCTCCATTTCTGCTTTTTTAAGTGATTTTTTGAATTGAACGGCAAA
>JAFXDO010000007.1 GCA_017563195.1 Clostridia bacterium
AAACGGATGTATTTTAGGCGCAAAAAGTATTATAACAAAATCCATTGAAGAAGAAAATTGTTGCGTAGTTGGAAATAACAATATCGTAAAAAGAAATGTAACATGGACTATGTCAAGATAATTCCACCGCATATATTTTCAAAAGCGAGGTTCACAACCTCGCTTTTTTCTCCACTACTCTATGTATCGCCATACAAAACCTGTCGAAAAGTGTCAATGAGGTATGAGAAGGTTCACCCTCACGGATCCGCATAACTCGGCGTATTTCTTTGGGTATCACTACCCTGCCGAGGTCATCAATTCGGCGCACAATTCCCGTTGCTTTCATATATAAATTTCCCCTTGTTTTTTCATTTGCGCTGTTGGTTTTTATAAAAATAGGGAGGTTATATTTTATCTTAAAAACACAAAGCTGACGGTCGAATACGTTACTTTTTCAGAATACACCAACTAATCCAACATAAAAACAGCGGAGTGAAAGCCACTCCGCTGTTTTTATTTTCTCGACCGATAATCCTCGTCGACCTTTTTCTTCCAGCCTGCACCGAGCGCGGCGTTCGATCTGACCGTGCAGATAGCCTCGCTCATAACCTCGTAATTGAGTCGCGTGCCTCTTGCGTCTGCGTGGTAATTAACGGCGCGGTCGGCACCGATGCCGTAGCGCTTTGCAGTCTCGACTGCGTCGATATTAGCGCCGAGGAAGAGAAACTCCCAGCCGTATTTTTCCTTTTGACGCTCGATCATCCTCTTGACCTTATATGCGCTGTAGCGGTGGCTCGCGTTTTCCATTCCGTCTGTCGTAATGATGAAGACGGTATGCTCGGGAACGTCCTCGGGACGGGCATACTTATGAATGTTTCCGATATGGCTTATCGCCCCGCCGATAGCATCGATAAGCGCGGTACAGCCGCGAACGGTATAATCGTTTTCCGTCATCCTCGGTACGTCGGCAAGCCTCACTCTGTCGTGAAGCACCTCACTCTCGTTGTCGAACAGCACGGTTGAGACGTAGCAGTCGCCATCCTGCCTCTTCTGCTTTTCGATCATCGAGTTGAATCCGCCGACGGTGTCGCCCTCAAGTCCTGACATCGATCCGCTTCTGTCGAGTATAAATACGAGTTCGGTAAGATTGTTTTTCATAATAAACGCCTCTCTTTCATTTGGTGTCTACATTCTACACCGAAAAAAGAGAGGCGTGGTCGCTTTGCAGGCGACAAATTATTTGATTATCTTTTCCCAGTCGGATTCCTTAAAGCCGACGAGAACAGCATCCTCGGTCACGACGATGGGACGCTTGACAAGCATTCCGTCGGTCGCAAGAAGCGAAAGCATTTCGACTTCGTTCATTTCGGGAAGCTTGTTTTTCAAATCGAGCGATTTGTAAAGCAGACCGCTTGTATTGAAAAATTTGCGAATCGGAAGCCCGCTCTTATTATACCACTCGGTCAGCTCGGCAAGGCTCGGGTTATCAAGCTTTATATCGCGAAGCTCATATGACACGCCCTGCGAATCGAGCCATTTCTGCGCCCTCTGACAGGTCGTGCACTTGGGATAGCATATAAATTTTATCATATTACGCTCCTAACAAACATTGATCAAAGGCAAACAGCGCCTCGTTGATCTCAAAAACGTTATAGTTTCCGCGGCTGATGAAATATTCTATGATGATATCGAATTTGTTGCTGTGCGACAGCGCAAAGCCCGCCTTCTTAAGCAGCTCCGCAGTCTCACTAAGCGTCAGCTCGAGCGATATTGCAAACGCGATCGCGGTCGGCTTGCTCGGCTTATAATTGACGTCGCTTCTTATCTTCGAAAATAGCTTGCGGTCAATATTTGCCTTTTTGTAGCATTCGGCGTCGGTCATTCCCTTTTCGTCGATCTTGCGGAGAAGCATCTGCGAAAAGCTTTCGTCGATCTCCGAAAGTATCGCGTCAAGATCGTCACCGAACGGCGCGGCACAGCACTCCTCGCATTTTGCCGCGAGCGGTCTCGCAAACGTACGGTTGCCCTCGGCGCGGCGCATCCGCTCGACTCGTGAATCGATATGATCCGAAACGTATTTATCATCGATATACTCGGCTATGTCCGAAAACAGCTTTTCGCCGATGTTGAATGCCGCTCTGTCAAACACTACAAGATATACCGTCATATCGTTTTTCAGCAGAAAATCGCTTATCACGTCGATCGCGACCTTAAGAGCCTGATCCTTGGGGTACCCGTACACACCGGACGAGATAAGTGGGAATGCGACGCTTTCGCAAGCGTTTTCCTTGGCAAGCATAAGCGATTCGCGGTAGCAGGACTCCAACAACTCCTTTTCGCCGTGCGTTCCGTCGACGTAAACCGGTCCTACGGTGTGTATCACGTACCTGCAGGGCAGCTTATAGCCCTTTGTGATCTTTGCCTTACCCGTGTCACAGCCGCCGAGCGTCATACACTCTGCAAGCAGACGCATTCCCGCCGCCTTATGTATCGCGCCGTCGACCCCGCCGCCGCCCAAAAGCGTCTTATTTGCGGCGTTTACAATAGCGTCGACCTTCATTTTTGTTATATCGTTACGGACTATCCGAAGCGGCAAACCGATTCACCTGCCTTGCTTTTATAATACTATACTGTTGAAGGAACGGGGCTTGAGCGTTATGCTCTTGCCGTCAATAGTGACAATCTTTTCAAATTCAAACGGGTTGAGAATCACCGCAACTACCGAGCCGTCGGGGTTCCTGAACGCTGTGGTGTTCGAGCTCATTTCACCTGTCACCGAAAGCAGAACTGCGCCCTTCTTCACGAAGTGGGAGAAGTGCTTGAGCAGATAAAACTCGGGATTATAGGTGTATTCGCCGTCCTTGACGCTTATGAGCGAGTTCTGTCTCCAGCCCCAGGTGCTCACGCCGTCGTTTTCGAGCGCCATATTCCAGTAAACGTTCGCACGTGTGCCGTGTACGGTATAGTGGTGGATAAGGCAGTAGGTATTTTTTGAAATACAAAGCGTACGCCTTGAGGTTTTCCTCGGTCTGAATAAGCCGCCCGTAGTTGTATGCCTTCGGGAATTTCATCCAGGTAGGGGGGCTCCAGGGCGATGCGAAGAAGCTGATCTCGGGCGAGCGCTTCTGTGCCTCCTTGATCGCGGGAAGACTGTATTTTCTGTCGCAGTCGATAGAAAAGCTCTTCATTTCGTAGTCGCCCTCGGTCTCGTTATAGCTGTACCGGCTTTCTGCAAAATCGTTCGCGCCGATAGAAAGCCTGACGTACTCAAAGCCACAGCCATCGCTACCGAAAAGCTCGTCGAAAATCTCCTTTTGAGCATCCTTCTAGAGCGAAAATATCTCCTTCGCGCATATCTCGCTTATACAGCAGCCCCAGCCGAACATCGGCTTGCCGACTGCCTCGCCTATAACTATCTCGCTTCCCTTTTCATTCGAAAAACGATTTTCTTATGTCCATTTTTCGTTTTCGTTTGAAGATATCCGGTACATTTTATTGCTCCCGTATAGAGTTTCTCTCTCTATTATAACAAATACAAGCTGCATCTTCAAGAGGAAAAGAAAAAAAGCGGCGATCGGATGAATAGTCATCGCCCAAAAGCCGCTTTTGTTATTCGGTTACTGTCTGTCCGCGCCGATGAAAACGAACGCGCGGTTATCGATATCGTAGCTGAAGAAGCCCTCTTCAAACTGATTGGTGCCCTTAAGGTACATTATAAGCTCGCGAGACTTGGGATAGTCGTTGTCGTACTCGATCATCTCGCAAAGCGCAGAAGCGATCGCGGGGACGTGGGGGTGGTCACCGCCGAGCTTGGAATTTGCAACCGCGTTGATTGCCGAGTAAAGAAGGAGGAGATCCTTGCTTACGGTCGGACCGCTGACGTTTTCGAGGAAATAATCGTACGCGATAGCGACGATCTCGCCGTATTTTTCTACGTTAAGGCAGCTTTCCGCAACGCTCTTCTTCATTTCGCTGTCGAGCGAGCCGTAATTGAGCGCGATGTCAGCAAGCTTCTGCCACTGCTCACGAACGTAGTTGAGACGGAGAAACTTTTCGATTTCTGCGTCGTCGATTCCGCGCTTTCTTAAATAGGACGCAAGAATCTTATTGTTTTTGTCAAGCGCAAATGCGGTGTTGTCCTTGCCGCCGATCAATTCGTTGTTCATTTGAATTCCCTGCTTTCTTATTTAATCAATTTCTTCTACGGTATAGCCTGCCTCGCGAAGCTGATTTACGATACCGTCTTCTCCGAGGAAGTGCGCAAGCCCTACGACCACGAACACCTCGTCGCCCGAGCCTATCGCATCCTTGCAGTATTCGACCATTCCGTTGTTACGGTCGGTCATCATAGCCTTCCAATACTCTTGAGTAAGAGCATCTATCTCCTCGTCCTCGGGAAGAAGCACCATTTCGTTGAGCGTCGCCTCGTCGCCCTTGCCCCAGGCATCTGCAAGCTCCTTAAGGCCTTCAACGTCGCTTTTATCCTCGTGCGAGGTTACCGCATCCTCAAGCAAAAGCTCCTGAAGCTCATCCGAAAATCCGCCGAGCATTTCGTATTGTTCTGCTGCCGATTCGATCTCAACAATTTTCTTGTCGTTTTTCTTTGCGTCCTTGAGGAAAAATCTGTCGATACCCTTTTCGGTGTCAAGTCCCGCACCCTCGATGCAGGCGCTCTCGATAAGGGACATCCATACAGCGGGCTTATACATATCGTACATCGACATATACATACCCGTGTCCTTCATTGCCGCAACGGCACGATCGTAAAGCTCTGCGGAAATGTGATCGGAAATCTTGGTTCCGTCGGTATATATCAAGGGCATCATCGCCTTGTATGCCGCTTCAAGATCCTTTTCAAACGCGATTATATCCGCCTCGACCGCCAGCGCATCGGAGCCGTTATATGCTTCGAGCACCTTGTCGGGAAGAGGATAGTATCCGTCGTAGCCTGCGTGTATCGAGCCGAACAGCCACAAAACGTTGCCCTCGGCGTCGGTTGCCTTCCAGAACAGCGGAGTCACGGTGCTTTCCTTGTCACCGCTTTCGTCGCCGTCGCTTACGTCGGACGAGTCATCATTCGATTCTGCGTCGGAGGAGCCGCCCGCCACCTCAGACGATTCTGCTTCGCTTGCATCGCTTTCGTCATCCTTCTGCCCGAGCATATCGCATGAGCAAAGCAGAAGCATCAATGCGGCAAGCAGTATTGCCAATATTCTCTTTTTCATAATATCACACCAAAGACCTTTTCATTAAAGCAAAGTCGGCGAGGGAACGCCGACTTTACGTAGCAATTTAGTTACTGTTTGGGAAACGCATTTGCAAATGCAGTATCCATATTTTCCTCAGAGAGGATAACGATAATGTAATCAACGACTTCGTCGTCGCCGTCAGCATACTGAGTAGCGGAGGTAAGGTCGATAGAAAGCTCGCCGGATTTGCTGAGTCTGCATCTGCCGAATCTTTCAGCAAGGTAATCGCAGAAGGAGAGCGATGCATAGTCACGGTAAACTACTGCGCTGGGAAGCTCGTAGGTATCAAGACGGTCGGACTGGTCGTGGATATCCCAACGCTCTGCAATACCCCAGATGGAGTCGTTTGCTTCAGCAGCAATGAAGAAGTTGTAGTCGTCGGATTCGGGATCAACGTACTTCTGGAGCTTCGAGATCATAGCGGTACTTGCGCCGTTAGAGCCGAAGTCAAGGCTGAAGTTGGGAGTCGCGGTAACGATAGATTCGGTGATTACCTCACCGTCCAAGCCGCGATAATTTACAAGGTTACCACCCATAGCCTCCTCAACAGTATTCCAAGTAAACTCCTCCTCGGTGTGGGGAGCGGCATCGGGAAAACGGCTTGCGATCTGGGTCATAATAGCCTTATAGGTGAGGTAGCCGCCGAAATCGGAAAGCGAGCTGTCGGTTTCGCGGTAAACACCGCCGTACTTGGACATAAGCGCTTCATCGGCAAGAGCAGCCTCGAAAATAGGCTTCATATCGATGCAGGTTGCGTTGGTCTGGGAAATGGTGTTAAGCACCTGCTCGTAGATGGTGGTGTTGGTATCCTTAAGCTCGTCCTCGGGGAGGATCTCGGGATACATAGTGGTTACGTTGGGAACAAGAACGTAGATAAGCTCAACAGCCTGACCCTTTGCTCTGGTGTAGTAGTAGTCGGAAACGGTGCTGCTGATGTAGTTCTTGATCTTGTTAAGCTCAGACGCGGTGTAAAGGTTTTCGCCGATCGCGTCTGCAACCATTTTATCGAAGTAAAGGCGAGAGTCAACGCCTACCGAAACGCTGTTACCGTCGAGACGAACGTCTGCGGTAGCGTCCTTACGTGCAACGACCTCTCTGGGAAGAGATTCTTCCTTGCCCTCCTTTACAACCTCGCCCGCTTCGTCGAGTTCATCCTCGATCTGAGCGGTAACAAGGAGAAGGGTGTCTCTGTTCCAGATATCCACCTCGGCAACGAAATATGTACCGTGTGCCTTGATTTCAACGTCGGTTTCGCCGCCGGTAACACGGATGGTTGCGTTTTCTTCACAGGTGCCGTAAACAGCGACCTTGGTGGGTTCGATATTTACAACGCCTGCAACGACGGGAGCCTCGGTCGCGCCTTCGGGAGTCTCGAGAACCTCGGAGCTTTCGGAAACGATTTCGCCTCCGCTTACGATTTCGCGGCTGGAGTCGAGAATTTCGGGGACGTTGTCGGTGTTAACGCACGCCGCAAGCACTACCGAGAGCATCATTACGAGCCCGAGCAATACTGCAAGACGTCGCGTCTTCTTGGCATTTACTTTCATTATAAGAGCCTCACTTTTTGGAATCGTTTTTTAGTTCTAAATTGCTTTATCGTCGGGGCGGTTCCCCGCCCCGTAATAATTATTCTTCGTCGTTGTTCTTGGATTCGGCAATAACCTTCTGAGCAACCTCGGCGGGAGCCTCCTCGTATCTTACGAAGTCGAAGGTGTAGGTGCCTCTGCCCTGAGTCATAGCACGAAGCTGTACGGCGTAGACCGTCATTTCTGCCGAGGGAACCTCTGCCTCGATAACGGTGTAGCCCTTACGGGTGCTTTCGCTCATACCCATAATTCTGCCGCGGCGCTTGCTGACGTCACCCATAATATCGCCCGAGTAAGCGGTGGGGATGGTGCACTTAAGGTAGCCGACAGGCTCGAGGATCACGGGGCTTGCCTTGGGAAGACCTTCCTTGAATGCAAGCTTTGCAGCGAGCTTGAAGGAAATTTCGTTCGAGTCAACGGGGTGATAAGAGCCGTCAAAGAGGTCTGCCTTAAGGTTTACGACAGGGAAGCCTGCGAGAACGCCCTTGAGCATCGCTTCCTGAAGACCCTTTTCAACTGCGGGATAGAAGTTCTTCGGTACGTTACCGCCGACAACGCTCTGGGTAAAGGTAAGACCGTCGTCCTCGCCGGGCGAGAAGGTGATCTTAACGTGACCGTACTGACCCGAGCCGCCGGACTGCTTCTTATGCTTGCCTTCAACCGAAACGCTCTTCTTGATGGTTTCGCGGTATGCAATTCTGGGCTCGTGGAGTTCAACGGCGGTGCCGTAGCGAGACTTAAGCTTGCTGCATACTACGTCGAGATGTATATCGCCGAGACCCGAGATGGTCATCTGCTTGGTTTCGGGATTGTTTGCATAACGGAGAGTGGGGTCTTCTTCAAGAAGTCTTACGATACCCTGAGAAACCTTGTCCTCGTCGTTCTTGGAAACCGGCTTGATAGCCATGGTGTAGTAGGGCGAGGGGAATTCGATCTTGGTGAATTCGTTACCCGCGTTGCCGTTACCGAGAGTGTCGTTAACACCGGTATTGACAAGCTTGACTGCATAACCGATATCGCCGGTGATAAGCTCGTCGACTTCGATTTCCTTCTTACCGTTGCAGATACAGATCTTGGTGAACTTTTCCTGCTGACCGGTGGTGATGTTGTTGAGGATCTGGTCCTTCTTAAGGGTGCCGTTCATAACCTTGAAGAATACCTTCTTACCGAAGTTATCCGACATCACCTTGAATACGAAGAGCTGGGTATCGCCGTTTTCATCGGCATACTTCATAATATCAAGAGGCGATACGAAGGAAGCCGCTGCGGTATCGAGGAAGAAACGGATACCCGCAAGGTCGGTGGACGAGCCTGCAAACACGGGAGCGATGTCGCCGCTCAAAAGACCCGAGTTCAAAGCCTCGAGCTTTTCTTCCTGAGAGAAAGGCTCCTCCATAAGGAACTTTTCCATAAGCTCTTCGCTGGTGATAGCGAGAGATTCGTTAAGAGCAACCTTGTATTCCTCGATCTGCGAAGCATACTTGTCGGGAAGCGCGATTTCGATACGCTTGCCGGTCTTCTTTTCGCAGGTGAATACCTCGTCGGTAATGAGGTTGTAAAGTCCAACCTCACCGGTGCCTTCGTTGAACGGAATAAGGAGCGGGCAAACAGAGGTGCCGAACTGCTCACGGAGACCGTTGAAGGTGTTCTGGAAGTTAGAGTTTTCATCGTCGATCTTGTTGACGAAGAACGCCTTGGGCTTGCCTGCGGAATATTCCCATGCAAGCTCGGTGCCGACCTTACAGCCGCTCTTTGCGTCAACAACGATAACAGTACTTGCCGCAACTGCTGCAGCCGCTCTTGCTTCGCCTGCGAAGCCGAACATACCGGGCGCGTCAAGAATGTTTATCTTTTTGCCGTCCCATTCGAGGCTGGCAAGAGAAGTCGATATAGAATAGCCGCGCTTGATTTCTTCGGGATCAAAGTCGCAGACAGTGTTGCCGTCGGAAGTTTTGCCCAATCTGTCGGTAACCTTTGCAAGATAAAGCATTGCTTCGGCAAACGAGGTCTTACCGTCGCCGCTGTGTCCGACAAGACAGATATTTCTAATTTGAGAAGAAGTAAATTTAGCCATTTCAGTGTTCCTCCAAGCAATATTGATACTTATTGTATATTATATATCACTAAGGTAAAATAATCAAGTGCAATTTCGATTTTTTTATTACAAATAACCAAATTTTTTCAATTTCTTCACTTTCTCATCATCAAAAATGATATCAGCCACACGGGAAGCAGCCAAAACAGCTGGAATGCAACGGCGTGAAGCGATGTGATCTCGTTTATACCGCCCGTTACGGCAAGGAAGGTGACCGCCGCAAACGAGAGGAAAACGCTGACAATACTTATAATAACGTTGCATTTTGTGACGTGGCGCGCCTTATCGCACAGCGCAAACATTTTGAGGAAGTTGTGAAGCGTCGAATTGCAGACGATGCCGCTGTTAACGCTCTCGACCTCGCCGATGACGTCCTCGGGATCGTTGCCGCGAAGCACAGATATCGGGCACTTGCGGAACTTGATGCCCGCGTTGATAAGCTCGTTGTTGATATTCGGGTCAAGCGTTTTGATACCGAGGCAGAGACCCGCCTTGTACATATCCTTTAACAGCTCGTCGAACAAGGGGTTGATCGTGTATTTGATATACAGCTTTGCGGCAAGCTTCTCGTCGATCACGACGTACATGATCGAGCCGACTCCGCGCTCATACGCCTCGTCTCCCTCGTCAACGGGGGTCTCGAAGCGGTATCTGCGCATATACGTGCGCTTGCCGAGGAAATAGTTATGTCCGTCCATAGCGACGCAAAGACCGTCGTTCGAGCTTTCGATAACACGTATCATTGCAGGCTTTTCAACCTTTTCGCTGAGCGTCGAGGAAAGCACCTTCGAAAGCGGACCGCCGACGTAGCCGAACACCTTAGCCATATCGGTGAGCACCGAATCAATGCGGTAATCGCCGTACATACGGATGTTGGTGATCTTTACAAGGCTCGAGGGGTATACCTCGGTGTCTGCGAAGGAAAGCACCGAAGCCGTCGAATATTCCTCTGCGATTGCGTTGCCGATGAATGCGGTCGAATGCAAAGCACCGACGCGGTTAGCCGACACAACGGGAAGCGTTATCATAAAGAACGAGGTCGCGGGGACGCTTGCGGCAATAATGATGGAAAACGCTGCGTATGCGTCGACAAGCTCGCTTCCGAGCAGATGCATCGTCACGAAAAGAGCCGCGCCCGCAAAGAAGATGATGGGAACGATGAAGTTGAATATCTCCTCGAACTTGGTTCTTCTTTCGGTCCTTTCGACAAATCCGTCGATAAAGTGGGTGCGCTTTACGGTGTAAATATCGCTGTCCTCAAAGAGGTACTTGTAGAATTCATCGGCCTCCTTGGTGCCACCCGTCAGCTCGCAAGCGGTGTACTTGGGACGCTTGGACGCCACGATTCGGAAGCATCTGTAATCCTTCCGCGCTGTCATATACCTTGCAACAGCCGCACAAAGCGCCGCAAACGCGGTAGGAAGATTGTACATTCTGAGATCGATCGCGTAGGGGTCGTTGAAAAGCACGACCAGAGAATACGCCGCAGAGAAGAACATCGACACGACCAGCAGGCTATCGGTATTCAGGCGCATCGTGAATATGCCCTTTGCACCGTTACGCATCGAATCGAGCATCGCGATGGCGATAAAGAAGAGAAGCTGAAGGTCGATAAGTATGTAAATAATACCGTATCTTCCCTGCTTTGCAAATTCGCCGTGCATTGCGCTTTCGTTGGTCGCGATCTCCATAAACAGGATGCCCAGCGTGAACAGCGCCACAAGAATTATGCGTATAAACGACTTTCTCGCTTTCCTGCGATAATGGGACGCAAATTCGGAATTCTGCTCGCGCGAGGTATATTTCACCGACGTTTCGGAGTCGCGCTCCTCCTTGTCGCGTCTGCTTCTTTCACGGTTCTTTTCCGCGATCCTTTTGAGGGTGCCGTCCTCGTCGTCCATCATTTCAAACGCGAGTCTTAGGTTGATGTCGGTTTCGTCAAGCGGCTCGCCGCCGAGGATCTCGACCTTTTCGTCGTCGGTCACGAACTTGACCTGTCCCTCGTTTTCGTCGTCTCCCTCAAACGCGAGCTCGCGATTTGTCACGCGCTCGGTAAGATTTTCGTAGTCCGCATCGAAGCTCGCGACCTCGCTGTCGTCGATCTTATCGTCAAAGCGAAGCGTGTCACCGAGCGGGAACATCTGCTCCTGAGCGTATTCGTCGTCGCCGTTGACAACAGGCTCGTCGGAGAAGCGTGTTGATTCGATTCCCGCGGGAGGCTTCTTTTCGAGATCGGACAGAGTGCGGGTGCGCGCGTCGTTTATCATATCGTAAAGCTTGTCGACACGCTCACTCTTGCCGCCCTGATTTTCCTCGGCAAGATAACCCAAAAGCTCGTTGTTACCGTTCTGCTCGGCAAGCTTGATCCTGAGCTTCTGCGTGTCGCTGAGCGGCTTTTCGTCCTTGTGAGTGCTGTATTGATCTATAAGCTCAGCGGTTTCGGCGTTGATGCGCTTCGTGACCTTAGTCCTTCTTTTAGGCGCATTTTCGTCGGAAGCCACCTTGGTTTTATCCATTTCGGGCTTACGCTCAGCCGCCTCAACGTTCATATCGCGGCGGTTCTGCTCCTCAGCCTCGCGAAGCAGATCGAGTATATCTTTGTTCGGCTTATTTCCGCCGTTGGAAGCTGACATTTTGATTCACCTGCTTTAATTTAGTGGTTACGTTGCTTTGCTGCCTCAAACATAACTATCGCACCGGCATTGGAAACGTTTAAGGAATTGACGGTTCCGTACATAGGAATGCCCGCGATAAAGTCGCTTTCTTTTTTGAGGATATCCGATACTCCCTCGCCCTCGCTACCGAGAATGAGTGCGCACGAGCCCTTGAAATCCTGCTCGTAATAGGGCTTTCCGCCCGCCTCGACCGCCCATATCCATACGCCGTTTTCTTTAAGCGTCTTTACGGCGTTGGCAAGGTTGGAAACTCTCGCGATGGGCATTGCGAACACCGCGCCCGCGCTCGATTTTGCGACTGTTCCGTTAACACCGACAGCCCTGCGCTTCGGGATTATGACACCGTTTACACCCGCGCAGTTCGCGCTTCTTATGAGTGCGCCGAGATTATGGGGGTCGTTTATCGAATCGCAAATGAGGAAAAACGGCTTTTCGCCCTTTTCGGCAACCTGCGAAAGCAGTTCGTCAACGGTAAGATAATCGGTTTCCGCCGCAAGAGCGATTACACCCTGATGAGCGCCGCCGTCGGCAAGCTTATCCAGCTTGCGCGCATCGGTCTCAATAATGGGGATTCGTCTTTCGCTCGCCTTTGCGTATATCAGCGAAAGCACTCCCTCGTTCGCGTCGGCCTTAATATATATTCTATCTATCGTGCGCCCGCTCTTCAAGAGCTCCATCACGGCGTTTCTGCCGATAAAGAGTCCCTCGGGCAGCTCTTCTGCTCGGTTTTTTCGGTTTTCTCTCATCGAAATTACCTCTATAAATATAATCCATAATATTATATCACATTTATCTCGCGGTGTCAATCGTAACCGCTCCGATTACCTGTGAACCGAACGCCAAATTTACACCCGTTTTTTTATGGAATTGTACCAATATCCCACACGCTCTCATCCGCCTTACCTTCACACAGCTCAACGTCGTCCTCCCCCGCTTTCTCACAGACGCATAAAAGGCGCAAAAAAACAGTCATGCGTTTGCATGACTGCTTTTATCCTTTTGATGCGCGATGAATTATTTGATTACAAGCTTAGTCGCCCAAGGTAAATCCGTTGACGTTGGTGGTTCTGCCGTTAAACTGAACACTTTTCCACGGCCATTCGCTTTCGTTATCGCCACTACCCGTTGCCAACGACTGAGTGATTATGTCTTGCATTTCAAATATTAAGATTTCAACTTCAGGAGCAACGTATTGCTTCTTCATTAAAACACACCTTCTTATTGATAAAAATACCCCAAATAAATTATCATTGTTATTATATCACACGAATTTCAAAATGCAATATGTTTTTAATTTTTTTATTTTTGTTTACAATTTGTTAATATTTTAAATCTGTGCATCGCAAACATCAAGCTTATATCCCCTGCGAGTCAATAATTGCGCTGCAGTAAGCCACTATATATTTTTTCTTTAAAAAGTTTTGAGGGGTGCAGGGGGACTTTTTCAAAAGTCCCCTTGCAAAATCCCGCGTTCTTTGCAAACCCTCGTGCTCTTTGCAAAATCCCGTGCTCTTGAAGAATAAAAAAGGCTCTCCGCGAGGGAGAGCCTTAAATGCTATATTATTAGATCAGCCGTTAATTAGCGACGGGT
>JAFXDO010000008.1 GCA_017563195.1 Clostridia bacterium
ATTACACTTCAGACGGTCTTTCATCATATCTACGACACGGAAGAAATCCGCGCCCATGATATCCATTTTGTTGATATAGACCATACGCGGCACATGGTACTTATCAGCCTGACGCCAAACGGTTTCAGACTGCGGCTCGACGCCGCCCTTTGCACAGAGAACGGTTACCGAGCCGTCGAGAACACGGAGAGATCTTTCAACCTCAACGGTAAAGTCAACGTGGCCCGGGGTATCGATGATATTGATACGGTGGTTCTGCCAGAAGCAGGTGGTAGCAGCGGAGGTAATGGTAATACCTCTTTCCTGCTCCTGCTCCATCCAGTCCATCGTTGCGGAACCCTCGTGAGTTTCGCCGATCTTATGAGTTTTACCTGTATAATACAGGATTCTTTCGGTGGTGGTCGTCTTACCCGCGTCTATATGAGCCATAATACCGATATTACGGGTAAGCTCAAGCGGAGTCGTTCTGGCCATATATTTTTCTCCTTATTGATATTTCGCGTATAAAAATACGTCGACGCGGATTACCAACGGTAATGTGCAAAAGCCTTGTTTGCTTCTGCCATCTTGTGAGTATCTTCCTTCTTCTTAACTGCACCGCCGGTACCGTTAACGGCATCGATGATTTCTGCAGCAAGACGTTCGCTCATCTTACGGTCGCTTCTCGATCTCGCATAGGTGATAAGCCATCTGAGGCCGAGAGTCTGACGTCTGTCAGCGCGAACTTCCATAGGAACCTGGTAGTTGGAACCGCCTCTGCGCACTGCCTTAACTTCCAATGCAGGCATGATGTTTTCGAGAGCCTTCTTGAACTGGTCAAGAGGATCGTTGCCTGTCTTCTGTTCGATGATAGCGAATGCGTCATAGACGATCTTCTGGGCGATGGACTTCTTACCGTCGTACATAATGTTGTTCACCAACTTAGTAACGAGCTGGGAGTTATACATCGGATCCGGAAGAACTTCTCTTTTGAAACCATGTACTCTTCTGGGCACTTTACTTCCCTCCTTCATAAAGATAGCGTTTTTACGCTTCAATGAATTCACAGGTACTCGAAAATTTTTATTTCCGTTAGTGCCGATATCTATATAAATTTCTTCGTATCGACACGAGGAAAGCGAAATTATCGTTCCTGAAATTAAACCTTAAGAAATATTACTTCTTAGGTCTCTTTGCACCGTATTTAGAACGGCTCTGATTTCTGTTGGCAACACCCTGAGTATCGAGCTTGCCGCGGATGATGTGGTAACGTACACCGGGAAGGTCCTTTACTCTACCGCCCCTGATAAGAACAACAGAGTGTTCCTGAAGGTTGTGACCTATACCGGGGATGTAAGCGGTAACCTCGAGGCCGTTGGTGAGTCTTACTCTCGCGATCTTTCTCTGAGCGGAGTTCGGCTTCTTAGGAGTCTTAATAGCTACCTTAGTGCAAACGCCTCTCTTCTGAGGGCTGGCAAGATCAGTCGCAACGTTCTTGATCGAGTTGGTACCTCTCTGGAGTGCAGGAGACTTGGACTTGTAGGTCTTGTCCTGTCTACCGTACTTTACCAATTGGTTGAATGTAGGCATCGTTTTCTCCTTTCTTCTGAATTTATCGCAAAACGCAACAGTTTGATTATACTTCACACTGTTGCGTTTTGTCAATAGCTTTTTTGCTTATTTCTTTGTGTTTTCAACGATTTTTTTGAAAAATCGCTTCAAAAACGCCGTTTTGTTTTAGCCTGTTAAAACGGCGATTTACTGCTCGGTTTCCGTGATAACGGCGGTGGGCACCTCGACGCCTGCCATTGCGGCAAGCTCGGACGCGGTATAGCACTCGTCAAGCTCGACGTTATTGTGGCTTTCAAGCTCACGTCTTATACCTTCGGAAAAGTAAAAATCCGCATCCTTCGCAAGATACACCTTAACGGCTTTCCCGCGGCGAACGAGCTTCACGAACTGATTATAGCCCGCAACCCTTCGTCGGGGACAGGGACTGTCGCTCATTTTCGAGAGTATCCTTTCGAAATAATAATGTCATACTGTTCGTCGGGCGTGTAATATTTCATACACGCCCGATCCTGATATTGAGTTTACTTATTCTGCGTCGTAAACGCCTTCAGAGGGTGCGTCACCCGTATCGACGTCGGTCTCGCGGTACATCTTCATACCGGTACCTGCAGGGATAAGCTTACCGATAAGCACGTTTTCCTTCAAGCCGAGCAAGGGGTCCTTCTTACCCTTGATAGCAGCCTCTGCAAGAACCTTGGTGGTTTCCTGGAAGGATGCCGCGGAGAGGAAGGATTCGGTGGAAAGCGATGCCTTGGTAATACCGAGGAGCTGGTTGGTTCCCTCTGCGGGGATCTTGGGGGTTTCCTCGGGATGAGCAGCGTTGTATTCCTCGATAGACTTGTTTGCGGCATAGAATTCCGAAACGTCCACGAGTGCGCCTACGAGAAGGTCGGTATCTCCGCTCGAGTCAACCTTGATCTTGCGCGTCATCTGACGTGCAATGACCTCGATGTGCTTATCGGCGGTTTCAACCGCCTGGAGACGGTAAACGCGCTGGATCTCCTTGATAATATAGTCGTAAACGGCGTCGAGACCCTTTATGCGGAGAATGTCTGCGGGGCATTCGGTACCGTCGGTAAGCTTCTGACACTTAACGACCTTTGCGCCGTCCTCAACGATGACCTTGGTGAGAAGAGGAACGCCGGTTGCCTTTTCCTCGCCGGTCTCGTCGTTACGAACGATGAGCTGCTTGGTCTTCTTGCTTTCCTCGATACGGAAGGTGCCGTCGAATTCGGCAAGAATTGCAGTCTTCTTGGGCTTTCTCGCTTCGAAGATCTCTTCGACTCGAGGAAGACCCTGCGTAATATCGCCACCTGCGACACCGCCCGAGTGGAAGGTTCTCATGGTAAGCTGGGTACCCGGTTCACCGATGGACTGAGCCGCGATGATACCGACCGCTTCACCGAGATTTACGGGCTTGCCGGTGGTCATATCCGCGCCGTAGCAGTGTGCACATACACCGTGCTTAGCGCGGCAGTTGATGAGAGAACGGATACGAACGCTTTCGATGCCTGCGGCGATGATCTTCTTTACGCCCGCTTCATCGATCATGGTGTTATCGGGAACGAGGACCTCGCCGGTTGCGGGATCGACAACGTCACCGATGGTGAATCTGCCGATGAGTCTGTCTTCGAACGGCTCGATGACAGCTTCCTTGCCGCCGGGAAGAACGTCTACGATACGGCTGACCCAAAGGCCCTCGGTATCGCCGCAGTCTACCTCACGGATGATAACGTCCTGCGAAACGTCGACAAGACGGCGGGTGAGGTAACCCGAGTCAGCGGTACGGAGCGCGGTATCTGCAAGACCCTTACGAGCACCGCGGGCTGCGGTAAAGTATTCGAGGATCTTCATGCCCTCGCGGAAGTTCGCCTTAATAGGCATTTCGATGGTCTTACCGGTAGCGGACGCCATAAGACCACGCATACCTGCAAGCTGACGGATCTGCTTGATGGAGCCTCGAGCACCGGAAACCGCCATCATGTTGATGGGGTTGTACTTATCGAGGTTCTTCTGAAGCGCGGTAGCAACGTCCTTGGTACATTCATCCCAGACAGAAACGACGCGCTGGCTTCTTTCCTCGTCGGAAAGGAGACCCTTACGGTAGAAGTCGGTGATGATGTCGACCTTCTGCTCTGCAGCCTCGAGTAGGCCTGCCTTTTCGGGCGGGATCGTCATATCGTAAACCGAGATGGTGATCGAGCCGCGGGTGGAATATTTGAAGCCCTGAGCCTTCATCTGGTCGAGAACCTCACAGGTAACGGCGTTGCCGTGGATCCTGATGCAGCGGTCGACGATGGTGGAAAGCTCGCTGTTGGTGGTGACGAAGTCAACCTCAAGCTTGAATGCGTTTTCGGGCTTGGTTCTGTCAACAAATCCGAGGTCCTGAGGAATCGGCTGGTTGAAGATAAGACGGCCGAGAGTGGTTTCGGTGATACCGGTGCGTTCGACGCCGTCGATGACCTTGGTCACGCGGACCTTGATCTTCGCGTGGATGCCGAGCTCGCCGTTTTCGTAAGCCATAATGGCTTCGTCCATATTGCCGAAATACTTGCCTTCGCCCGGCTCGCCGCTCTTATCGAGGGTGAGGTAGAACGAGCCGAGGACCATATCCTGCGAGGGAACGGTAACAGCGCGTCCGTTTGCGGGCTTAAGAAGGTTGTTGGGCGAGAGCATAAGGAATCTTGCCTCTGCCTGTGCCTCTGCCGAAAGAGGAACGTGAACCGGCATCTGGTCGCCGTCGAAGTCGGCGTTGAATGCGGTACATACGAGCGGGTGGAGCTTGATCGCTCTGCCCTCTACGAGGATAGGCTCAAATGCCTGAACCGAAATTCTGTGAAGCGTAGGTGCACGGTTAAGAAGAACGGGATGCTCCTTAATGACCACCTCGAGTGCGTCCCATACCTCGGGAGTTGCACGCTCAACGCGCTTCTTCGCATCCTTGATGTTGCTCGACTTGCCGGTAGCGACAAGCTGCTTCATAACGAAGGGCTTGAAGAGTTCGAGTGCCATTTCCTTGGGGAGACCGCACTGATAGATCTTGAGCTCGGGACCTACGACGATAACCGAACGTCCGGAGTAGTCAACACGCTTACCGAGAAGGTTCTGTCTGAAACGGCCCTGCTTACCGCGGAGCATTTCGGAAAGAGACTTAAGGGGTCGGTTGTTGGGACCGGTTACGGGTCTGCCGCGTCTGCCGTTATCGAACAGAGCGTCGACCGCTTCCTGAAGCATTCTCTTCTCGTTACGGATGATTATATCGGGTGCCTGAAGCTCCATGAGCTTCATGAGTCGGTTGTTACGGTTGATAACGCGACGGTAGAGATCGTTGATATCGGAGGTTGCGAATCTGCCGCCGTCGAGCTGTACCATAGGACGGATTTCGGGAGGAATAACAGGGAGTGCATCGAGGATCATCCATTCGGGGCGGTTGCCCGAAAGACGGAACGCCTCAACGACCTCAAGACGCTTGATGTCGCGCACCTTGCGCTGACCCTGAGCGGTAAGAAGTTCCTTCTTGAGTCGCTCGGATTCTGCCTCGAGATCGATTTCTGCGAGAAGCTTTTTGATAGCCTCTGCGCCCATTCCTGCCTGGAAATCGTCCTCGTACTTTTCGCGATATTCACGGTACTGCTGCTCGGTGAGGAGCTGATACTTCGCAAGCGGGGTCTCACCGGGATCGGTTACGATGTACTGTGCGAAATAGAGCACCTTTTCCAAAAGCTTGGGAGAAAGGTTGAGCAAAAGACCCATTCTGGAGGGAATCGCTCTGAAATACCAGATGTGCGAAACGGGAGCCGCCAATTCGACGTGACCCATTCTTTCTCTGCGCACACGGCTGGTGGTGATCTCAACTCCGCACTTTTCGCAGATCTTGCCCTTGTAGCGAGCGCCTCTCTTGTACTTACCGCAATGGCATTCCCAGTCCTTGGTCGGGCCAAAGATGCGTTCGCAGAAGAGACCGTCACGCTCGGGCTTGAGGGTACGGTAGTTGATGGTCTCGGGCTTCTTTACCTCGCCGTAAGACCAGGATCTAATCATTTCGGGAGAGGCTAAACCAATTTTTATGGATTCAAATTCTATGTTGTTTTCCATTTATCGCATCTCCTTTTACTTAGTCTTCATAGCTGTTCTCGTTCTCGTCGTAGATGAATACCTCATCGTCAAGACCGAGATCGTCGGATTCTTCTTCAACAGGCTCGAGTGCGCTGAGCTCATCGTCGTACATAACGTCGTCGCCGTTTTCGAGTACGCTCTTGCCGAGCTCTTCCTCACTGAACTGTCTTTCGTCGGGTCCGTCATCGTCGTCCGAGTAATCCTTAAGAGGAATTTCGTTGTCGTTCTTGTCGAGCACGCGAACGTCAAGAGCGAGCGACTGAAGCTCCTTGGCGAGCACCTTGAAGGATGCGGGAACGCCCGGAGTGGGGATGTTCTGACCCTTAACGATCGCCTCGTAAGCCTTTACACGGCCCTTGATATCGTCGGACTTAACGGTGAGGATTTCCTGAAGAGTGTATGCGGCGCCGTATGCTTCAAGCGCCCAAACCTCCATTTCACCGAAACGCTGACCGCCGAACTGCGCCTTACCGCCCAGAGGCTGCTGGGTAACCAGCGAGTAGGGACCGGTAGAACGGGCGTGGATCTTATCGTCAACGAGGTGGTGGAGCTTAAGGAAGTACATATAACCGACGGTAACGGGGTTATCGAAGGGCTGACCGGTACGTCCGTCGTAAAGAACAGTCTTACCGTCAACGACCTTAACGAGGTTAGCCTTACGAAGGTCCTCGAACTCTTCCTTATTTTCTGCGATCCACTCGCGGGTAAGCTTTTCGATGTGCTTATCGCCGGTATCGGGATCGGTGATTTCCTTATAGAGTGCCTTACCCTCCGCAGTCTCGTCGTAGCGGAGATCGCGGTAGAGATTAGCCTCGCTGAGGCATTCCTCAATGTCCTTTTCGTTTGCACCGTCGAATACGGGGGTCATAACCTTCCAGCCGAGTGCTCTTGCAGCTCTGCCGAGGTGGACCTCAAGTACCTGACCGATGTTCATACGCGAGGGAACGCCGAGCGGGTTAAGAACTATATCAAGCGGAGTACCGTCGGGGAGGAAGGGCATATCCTCGCTGGGGAGGATACGGGAAATAACGCCCTTGTTGCCGTGGCGGCCCGCCATCTTATCGCCGACAGAGATCTTTCTCTTCTGAGCGATGTATACGCGTGCAACCTTGATTACACCGGGAGCGAGGATATCGCAATCATCGCGCGAGAATACCTGTACGTCGACAACGATACCCGATTCGCCGTGAGGCAGCTTGAGCGAGGTATCTCTTACCTCACGTGCCTTTTCGCCGAAGATCGCGCGGAGGAGTCTTTCCTCTGCGGTAAGCTCGGTCTCGCCCTTGGGAGTGACCTTACCTACGAGAATATCGCCGGAATGTACCTCTGCACCGATGCGGACGATACCGTCTGCATCAAGGTCGCGGAGTGCGTCCTCACCGACGTTGGGAAGCTCTCTGGTGATTTCTTCCGGTCCGAGCTTGGTGTCGCGGGATTCGCAGTAGTATTCCTCGATGTGGATGGAGGTGTAAACGTCGTCGCGGACGAGTCGTTCGTTAAGAAGGACCGCGTCCTCGTAGTTATAGCCTTCCCATGTCATGAAGCCGATAAGAACGTTCTTACCGAGTGCGACCTCGCCGTTATCGGTCGCGGGACCGTCAGCGATAATGTCGCCCGCAAGAATTCTTTCGCCCTTCTTGACAACGGGACGCTGGTTTACGCAAGTGCCCTGGTTGGAGCGCTTGAACTTGATGAGATTATATACGTCGGTGCCGCCGTTATCCTTACGGACGACAACGCTGTTGGAGGAAACGCTTTCGACGATACCGTCGTTACGGCAGAGCACGAGAACGCCGCTGTCGTAAGCAGCCTTATGCTCCATACCGGTACCGATAACGGGAGCCTCGGTGATCATAAGGGGAACTGCCTGCTTCTGCATGTTCGAGCCCATGAGCGCACGGGTGTTATCGTCGTTTTCAAGGAAGGGGATCATCGCGGTAGCGACCGAAACGACCATCTTGGGCGAAACGTCCATAAGGTCGATCTTCGTTGCCTCAAATTCGAGGATCTCATCTCTGTGACGTGCAACCACCTTACGGTTGAGGAAGTTGCCGTTTTCATCGATAGGCTCGTTCGCGGTAGCGACAACGTATTCGTCCTCGACGTCTGCGGAAAGGTAAACCACGTCCTTAGTTACCACGCCGTTCTTGACCACGCGGTAGGGCGCCTCGATAAAGCCGAACTTGTTGACCTTTGCGTAGGTAGCAAGCGAGGAGATAAGACCGATGTTGGGACCTTCGGGAGTTTCGATAGGACACATTCTGCCGTAGTGGGTATAGTGAACGTCTCGAACCTCGAAGGATGCTCTGTCACGCGAGAGACCGCCGGGACCGAGTGCCGAAAGTCTTCTCTTGTGAGTAAGCTCGGCAAGGGGGTTCGCCTGGTCCATAAACTGGGACAGCGGGCTGGAGCCGAAGAAGTCGCGGATAGCCGACACGATGGGACGGATATTGATAAGCGACTGCGGAGTAACGGTATCGATGTCCTGAGTGGTCATCTTTTCCTTAACGATCTTGTCCATACGCGAAAATCCGATACGGAGCTGATTAAGGAGAAGCTCGCCTACCGAACGGAGACGACGGTTACCGAGATGGTCGATATCGTCGGTCTTACCGATGCCGTGGTAGAGACACGTGATATAGTTAACGGAAGCAAAGATATCGTCTATCGTGATGTGCTTGGGAATAAGCTCGTCGTGTGCTCTTAGGCAAGCGCGCGCAAATTCCTCGGGGTCGGAAATGCCGACCTCGCTTATAAGTCTCATAAGAGGCTCGAGAGCGACGTATTCGCCGAGACCGAGGATCTCGTCCGAAATGCCGGTGACCGCAGAAGCGTCGACCATACGGTTGGTAAATACCTTTACCTCGATCGTCTTTTCTTCCTCTTCCGCAGTGAGCCATACCTCGCAGACGCCCGCACGCTCGATAGCCTCAGCCTCGGAGCGCGAAAGCTTTCTGCCGGCTTCATATATTACCTCGCCGGTGACGGGGGATACCGCGTCACGTGCAAGGGTATGTCCGACTATACGCTTGGCAAGCGCAAGCTTCTTATTGAATTTATATCTGCCGACCGGAGAAATGTCGTATCTCTTCTCGTCAAAGAAAAGATTGTTGATGAGTATCTGTGCGCTTTCGACGATAGGAGGATCGCCGGGACGCAGCTTACGGTAGATTTCCTTGAGCGATTCATCGACGGGGTTGGTCATACCGCCCGCCTGAATAACGCGATCTACCTCCTGAAGCATGGTATCCTTCTCGAAGGTCGCCTTGAGGAGGGGCTCCTCACCGAAGGTTTCGAGAATAGCTTCGTTGGTTCCGAGACCGAATGCACGGAGCAGCACGGTGATCGGAATCTTGCGGTTTTTATCGATACGAACGTAGAATACGTCCGAATTGTCGGTTTCGTATTCAAGCCATGCGCCGCGATAAGGAATTACGGTAGCGGTAAGGAGATGTCTGCCCGATTTGTCGTCGATGGCATCGTAATAGATACCGGGCGAGCGGACGACCTGAGAAACAACGACACGCTCTGCGCCGTTGATAATAAAGGTACCGCTGTCGGTCATGAGCGGGAAGTCGCCCATGTAGATCTCCTGCTCCTTAACCTCGCTGGTGATCTTGTTCGTAAGACGTACGGTCACCTTAAAGGGAGTAGCGTAATTGAGGTCGCGTTCCTTGCATTCCTCGATGCTGTACTTGGGAGTTTCATCGAGAGAATAATCGACAAACTCGATAATGAGGTTACCGGAATAGTCCGCCATAGGCGAGATATCCCTCAAAACATCCCCGATATCCTTTTCCACGAAATCCTTGAAGGACTTTTTCTGTACTTCAATAAGATTGGGGATCTCGAGAACCTCATCGTTCTTGGAAAAAGACATTCTTAGAGTCTTTCCGAGAAGTCGTTCTTTTACCATTTCAACCAATCACTCCATTCATTTTCTCCGCCTCGCGGGGCGGGAATCTCCACGGTGTTTGTTCTCCGGTGCGGAAAAAGCTCATTTTTCGTCGGTTTACATAACAACGCTTTGAGCATATCTTCCGCATTATAATGCAGTTTATTATAATAACACCGTTTCAAGTGTTTGTCAAGTGATTTTTACGGATTTTCTATTGAAAATTAACATTTTTTCGCAATATTTTTGTTTTTGAGCGGGAATTGACAATTTAAAGCCCTTATTATATAATAAATAATGAAGTTTTGACCGGCCGAGGCAACGCGCGGGCAGTCAGAACGCCATTTTTGCCAACAGAGGTACAAGCTATGCCGCGCTCGTTCAATCAAAAAAAGAAGCTTTCGGTCCTTCGCTCGCTTTTTCTCGAGCGGAGCGACGAGACACACCCTCTCACAATGAAGGATATTATCGCGCATCTTGCCGCCCACGGCATCCCCGCCGAGCGCAAGAGCGTGTACAGCGACCTTGAATCGCTGCGCGAGCTGGGCATGGACATTCGCACGGTACGCGGAAAAACGGTCGGCTACTATCTTGCAAGCCGTGAGTTCGAGCTGCCCGAGCTGAAGCTACTCGTCGATGCCGTGCGCGCCTCAAAGTTCATCACCGAAAAGAAGAGCGCACAGCTCATCAAGAAGCTGGCGTCGCTTGCCAACGTGCACGACAGAAGCTCGCTGAACCGCGCCGTCTTCGTTTCCAACCGCGTAAAGTCGGGCAACGAGGACATCTACCGCACCGTTGACGCGATACACGACGCGATGGAGGCGAACGTCGACATAAGCTTCAAATATTTCCAATGGACGCACGAAAAGAAAAAGGAGCTGCGCCACAACGGAAAGACCTACCGCGTAAGCCCCTGGTCGCTCGTCTGGGACGACAGCAACTACTACCTCGTCGGCTACGACGTAGAGGCAAACGGGATAAGGAACTACCGCGTTGACAAGATGCTTTCGGTCTCGGTCACCGACAACGAGCGCAGCGGCGGCGAGGAATTCAAGAAATACGACATTTCGTCCTATTCGGGTGCCGTTTTCGGTATGTTCGGCGGCATTCCCGAAAGAGTCACGCTTTCCTGCTCGAACCGAGTCGCGAACGTTATGCTCGACCGCTTCGGAAGCGATATTCCCCTGCTCAAGGACGGCGAGGACCGATTCCGCATCAGCGCGACGGTCGTGCCCAGCCCGGTGTTCCTCGGTTGGGTGTTGAGCTTCGGTGACGAGGTCAGGATAGTGTCGCCCGAGTCGGTCGCGCAAAGGCTTGAGGAGCTCAAAAACAAATAAATATCAACCTTTCTTGGCATTTAGGGTAATTTTAAGATTCGGAAGTATACTTGAATACAACACATAAGGAAGGGAGCGTGAAGACGATCGCGGATATATTCACCTTTAAGCGCGTCGAGAAGAAATATCTCGTGACGCAAGCCGAAAAGGATATGCTGACGGCTGAAATAAGCGAGCATCTCATACCCGATCCGCACGGAAGAAGCACGATCTGCAGTCTTTACATAGACACGCCCGATTATCTTCTCATTCGCAATTCGATCGACGCACGCACCTACAAGGAGAAGCTGAGGCTGAGAAGCTACGGTACGCCGAAAAACGGCGACAAGGTGTTTCTGGAAATCAAAAAGAAATTCAAGGGAGTCGTGTACAAGCGCCGCGTTTCGATGACGCTTAAGCAGGCGGAGGAATATCTTTCGCAGGGTACGCGCCCCGAGGACTCGCAGATAATGCGCGAGATCGATTACGCAATGCGGCTTTACCGACACCCGACTCCGAGGATGCTCATCGCCTACGAGCGCGACGCATATTTCGTCAAGGGGCTCCCGCATCTGCGTCTTACCTTCGATTCGAACCTGCGTTACCGAAGCGACGATCTTTTGCTCGAGGACGGTACCGAGGGTAAACCGATACTCCCCGAGGGCAGGTACATTTTAGAGGTAAAGACCGACGGCGCGATGCCGATATGGCTCTCTCACGCTCTCGACAAATTCAGGATACTTCCCTCCTCCTTCTCGAAATACGGCACGGCGTACCGCGAGGTGACGTCTGCCGAAAGCTCAACCGACAAGAAAGGAAAACACGAATATGCCCTATCTGTTTGAATCGGTCATCGGCACCGAAATCACACTCGAAACCTATCTTATATGCATCGCCGCGGCGATAGGCTGCGGTATATTGACGGCGATCGCGGCATCGGTAAGGTCGCACCCGTCGAAAAGCTTTCTTACCTCGCTGATACTGCTTCCCGCCATCGTCTCGACCGTGATCACGATGGTCAACGGCAACATCGGCACCGGCGTCGCCGTTATGGGTGCGTTCTCGCTCGTCCGCTTCCGCTCGGTCCCCGGCAAGGCGAAGGACATCGTGTCCATCTTCCTTGCGATGACCTCGGGCCTCGCCTGCGCGGGCGGCTACGTCGCGATCGCGCTGGTCTTCACGGCGATAATAAGCGTAATAATGGTGCTTCTCTCGTTCGTTCCCTACGGTGACGAGCGCGTGATGAACCTTGAAATAACCATCCCCGAGTCGCTCTGCTTTGCAGACGAGTTCGAGGACATATTCGCGTCCTACACCAAAAAGCACCGACTCGTACGCACAAAGACGAGCAATATGGGCAGTCTTTACAAGCTGTTTTACAAGGTCGAGCTTAAGGACAGACGTCAAATGCAGGCGTTTATCGACGACCTGCGCTGCAGAAACGGAAATCTCGAGATATCGATTTCCGACGCACCCGAAGGAGTTGAAGAACTTTGAAAAGGTTCTCTGTTTTAGTATCCCTGCTTTTAATATCCGCGTTGCTCCTCACCGCCTGTAAGGGCGGCGGAGACTCGTCGCAGACCGATGAGTCTGTTCCCGAATTGTCCGAGGACGAGATACCCGAGGAGCTTTCGAGAGCCGATCTTTCGGCTATGGACTTTGAGTTTTCCGAGCGCGACGTCACCGCGTCCTACAGCGACAGCGTGACCGAGCTGGGCACTCCGAGCGCCGACTGCGAGATAACCTCTGAGGGCACCTACGTTTTAAGCGGAAGCATCAACGACGTGCAGATCAGGATCAACGCGGGCGAGAGCGACAAGGTCCAGCTCGTGCTCGACAATGCGCACATCGCCAATTCGCTCGGCTGTGCGATATATATCGGCTCTGCCGACAAGGTGTTCATCACGCTTAAGGAGGGAACCGAAAACTCGGTTTCCGACGGGTCAGATTATTCGCAGAGCGACGAAAAAAGCGAGCTTGACGGCGCGATATTCTCGCGTGCCGACCTTACGGTAAACGGAAGCGGCTCGCTGACGGTAAACGGCAATCTCAAGCACGGAATAGTCTCGAAGGACGACCTCAATATCGTCGGCACGACGCTGACGGTAAACGCAAAAAACGTTGCCCTGAACGGCAAGGACTGCGTAAGGATAAGCGATTCGGAGCTTGATCTCACGGCGGGCAGCGACGGAATCCGCTCGGACAACGACGAGGATGCATCGCGCGGCTTTGTCTATCTGAAAAGCGGCAAGCTTAAGATAAGCTCGGGCAACGACGGCATTCAGGCCGAAACGGCGGTCAAGATCGACTCGGGCGAGATAAATATCGTTTCGGGCGGCGGAAGCGGCGGACGCATCACCGATTCCGAGGAATCCTACAAGGGCATCAAGGCGGCATCCGACGTTGTGATAGAGGACGGCTCATTCGTAATCGACTCGCTTGACGACGGCATACATTCGAACAACACGATAATCATCAAGGGCGGCGATTTCTCGCTCGCTTCAAGCGACGACGGCATCCACGCCGACACCGATCTTGCGATTTCGGCAGGCGATATCACCGTAACGAAAAGCTACGAGGGCTTGGAAAGCAGCCGTATCTTCATCACGGGCGGCAGCATCGACGTCACGGCGTCCGACGACGGCCTCAACGCCGCAGGCGGCAACGACCAATCGGCGGGCAACAACCCGATGGGAGGCGGCAACGGAATCGTTCCTCCCGGAGGATTTGGCGGCTTCGGAGGCGGTCACGGCGGAGGATTCGGCAAGGACGCGTTTGACAACGGCATCGGCGAAATAATCATTTCGGGCGGATATCTGCTCGTCGACGCATCGGGCGACGGCATAGACTCGAACGGAAGCTTTACGCTCAGCGGCGGAACCGTGCTCGTCAGCGGCCCGACCAACAGCGGCAACGGCGCGTTCGACTACGGAGCAAGCGCAAGCGTAACCGGCGGCGTACTCGTCGCACTCGGCTCGTCGGGCATGGCGCAGGGCTTTTCCGAGGCGGAGAACCAGGGCGCAATGCTTGTGAATTTCACGAACACTCAGGCGGGCACGAGCCTCGCGCTGTGTGACGAAAACGGCAAGGCCATCGTATCCTTCACCCCGAAAAAGAGCTATTCAAGCGCGGTCATAACCGCACCTGAAATACAGCAAAGCGGCAAATACAAGGTTGTTCTCGGCGGCAGCGTCGAGGACGCAGACGAAAACGGATTTGCTTGCGGCACAAGCGTTTCGGGCGGCAGCACGGTCGCGGAGATCACCATGGACTCGCTTCTTTACGGCAATAGCGGCATGCGTCCCGGCGGTGGAGGCAAGCCCGGCAGAAAATAGCATATCAGTAAAAAAAGGCAGAGGTTGCTCCTCTGCCTTTTCCGAATTCAAGCCCTTTCTTTACATAAAAAAGAGAAAAATCGAGCTTCAAGGTCAAATTGAAGCTCGATCGTTTTTTTATGGAATCTCTGTGTATTTCGCAAAAAGCTCGACCGACTTGCCGTACGTTGTGCCCCGTTTTTTAAAAGCCTTATATCTCTCGGTCTGCCTGTATTTCTTGCTCGTCAGCCCTCTGCGGAGGTATCCGAGACGTGCTCGGTCCCGACGGTCAGCACGACGCTGTCGAGCCCCGCGATATCATCCTTTTTGACCGACACGAAAACGACGTGTGTCGCAAGGTCGGTCGTGCTTATCGGATAGACGTAAACCGTTGCGTCAACGGCAATTCCGCCCGATGAAGCGGCAATGCGATCCACCACGACGTCGTCGCTGCTGCTTCCGACGTGAGGTATCATCGCGATGATGGCGTTTTCGTCGAAGAAGCCCTCGTCCCTGCCCTCGATAAGCGACGAAAGCTCGCGGCGGTCAAGCTCCTGCTCGGTGGAAATTATCACCGAGTCTCCGCAGGAAACACCGCTTAATCCGCGAAGCAGACCGTTGTATTCGAGCACCTCGAATTCGATTTCTCTTGCGTCGAGCTCTCCGTCCGAGGCATCCGAGGAAGCAGGTTCCTCCGCCGTGGGATCGCTCGATTCGGCAAGCGAGGCGCCGTCGATCGCGTCGCTCAAGCTTGAAGAGTCACCCGTATCCGAGCCGTTGTCCTTACATCCGACAAGGATAAGAAGCATAGCGGCAAAAAGTGCGAAAAGCCATATACACGTACGTTTTTTCATATCCGTACCCTCCTTCATTTGTCATTTCTTGCGTTTTGCGCTTACGGCGGCAAAGAACAGAAGCACGATGACGCCGACGGTAATGACGGTCTGCGTAGTCATACTGACGTCGCGCAAAAAACCGCCCGATTCCTTTTCGGACGTTTCCGCTTCGGTCGATTCCTCGCCGAGAACGGGAAGAGCAAGCGCCGTAAAGATCAAAGCCGCGGTCAGCAGAAGCATCAATACCCTTTTCATTCTGCCTCACCCCGTTTTGCGTTGAAATATGCGTTGAATATGCGTTGCTTCACGCCTCGGTCGTTACGCTCAAGCTCGTTAAGCGCACGCTTTGCATCCTCGCGGCGGGTTATTCCGTCGGCGGGGCAGTTTTTCGGCACGGGAACTATCCCGCTTGCGCGAACGAAGTGCGAGACCTCCCTTTCGGGGGTATAAAGCAACGGACGGATGACCGTCATATCGCTTCTGTCGAGATAGGTTACGGGGCGGAAGCAATCGAAGCGCCCCTCTATGAACAGGTTCATAATTATCGTTTCGACCGCATCGTCGAAATGATGCCCGAGCGCGAGCTTGTACAGCCGAGCTCCTTTGCCGCGTTATGAAGCGCGCCGCGCCGCATATTCGAGCAGAGCGAGCAGGGGTGCTTTTCCTTTCTGACCTCGAAAACGACCGAATATATCTCGCTTTCGAGACTCACGAGCGTCAGTCCGAGCTCCTCGCAAAGTGCGCGCGACACGGCGTCGGTCTCGTTCGGGAAGCCCATTCTCAGATTGACCGGCACTATTTCGAATTTTTTGGGATAAAACCTTGTCAGCCCCTGCAGCGCGCAAAGCAGGGCGAGGCTGTCCTTGCCGCCCGAAACTCCGACGGCTATCCTGTCGCCCTCCTCGATCATTCCGTAGGTGTCCACGGCGCGCCGAGTGTATGACATAAGCTTTTGCAATGCCTTTGAATCGATCATTTTTTATCCTTATAAGTACAAAAATCAAGCAGTATGCATTCCTCGCATTTAGGTGAGCGGGCGATGCATATCTCGCGCCCGAAAAGCACCATTCGGTGGCAGAAATCGCTTTGCTTTTCAAGCGGTATCAGCTTTTCAAGGTCGCGCTCGGTCCTTAAAGGATCGCGCCCGTCCGAAAGCCCGAGTCTGCCGCAAATGCGTATGCAATGGGTATCGGCAACGATGCCGCCGAGCCCGAAAACGTCGCCTCTGAGCAGGTTTGCAACCTTACGTCCGACGCCGCGAAGCGTGAGCAGGTCCCCCATCTCGCGCGGCAGCTCGCCGCCGTACACCTCGGTCAGGCGGGTACAGCATTCCTTAAGCGCTTTTGCCTTAGAGCGGTAAAGCCCGACCGAGCGGATCTCGGCTTCTATCTCCTCAAGCGTCGCGCCTGCCATATCGTAGGCAGTCGGGAATCTCGCAAACAGCGTTTCCGCAACGATATTCACCCGTGCATCGGTGCATTGTGCCGAAAGTATCGCCATAATGAGAAGCCGATACGGGTCGCCCTGCCATTTCAAGCCGCATTCGGTTTCGGGGTATTTTTCCTCGAGAAGCGCGGCGATGGCATTCGCCTTTTCCTTCACGTTATCCACCTCAGTCGTCGAAAATGAAGTTGACGTCACCCGAAAGAAGCGAAAGCGAGCCGCGGTAGATGACCTCCGCACGCTCCTCGAAGTTCGCCTTCAAGCGCTCGGCATAGCTCTTTTCGGCAACGTAAAGATCGACCGAAAACAGCGTTTTTTTCTTGTCGATAATAGCACAATGAAGCGTGTAGCCGTCGCCGCATTCGGTGATGCTGCTTACTATGCGGTTGCCGCTTCGGTTAAACGCGATGAGACGAAGCGCGCTTTTGAGCGCACGCTCCCTTATTACGGGGAGCAGAGAGCTTTCGTAGCTCGCGAGCGTTTCCTTGCCGCTTTCCGAAATGAAATAAAGCGGGGTCTCGCCGTTTTCGTATTCGTCTATCTGCCCTGCCTCCAAAAGCTCGGAGAAGCAGAAGGCGAAGTCGAAATAATTTACGAATTCGTCCTGAAGCACCATATCGTTCACAGTCGTGAATTCCAACGGCTCGCCGACGTTGTTCAGCAAATAAAGTATGAAAATTTTAATGTCTATCTTGTCTTCTATCTTCAAAAAAATCACCCGTTTTGACAGTATAATGGCTTTCCGTCTACATTATAACCCAAAAATACAACATTTTCAATATTAAGTAACAAAACTTTCACTTGAAAATTCCGTTATATATGTTATACTTATAATGTATTATTATATTTTATAGGAAGTATGACCTTATGATACTTGATTTTCCGGGCGGAGCGAGGCCGACTGAACGGACACGCTTCGGAAAACAGAATACCTTAACGGTGGACAGCTGCTCCGCCGTATGCCTGAGAGCCGACGACGACGCGGAAGCGATTGCAAGAGTCGGCGCGACGGTTTTGCGCGGAGGTCTGCTCGGCAGAAACGGCGAGACCCCCGTATATGCTTCGATCGCGGGAAGCTTTCGCGGCATTCTCGAAATCGAGGGCAACAGATATTTCGTCGTTATGAACGGCGGCGAGACGGGCGAGGAGCGCATCCACTCCCCCGAGACCCGCGCCATCACACAGATGACGGCGGACGACGTTATCGAAAGCGCAAAGAAATTCGCGATAGTCGATTCGCGCTCGGGAGTGCCGCTTTGGAAAATGCTCGAAAGCGCGAAAAAGGGCTGTCGAAGACTGGTCGTCGACTGCACCGAGTCGGATCCGCTGAGCGCTATCAACTACCGTCTCTGCATCGAGCGCACGAGGTCGCTCGTCGGAGGCGCGAAGGTGCTTTTGCACGCGACGGGTGCACTGAAGTGCGTATTCGCGGCGGAGCATTACCGTCACGCGGCGTTTGCGGCTATATCCGAATACGCCGACGACGAAAAAATATTCGCGCTCGCACAGCTTGACGAAAAATACCCCTACGGCGACAACGCGCTGATGTACGCGCTGTACGTGCAGGAGCTTAAAAAGGGCGAGACCGCGCTTGACAGGGGCGTGTTTATCGTCGCGCCCGAAACAGCGATCGCGCTTTACGAGGCGATGCTTTACGGTATGCCCCAGCTCGACCGATTCATAACCGTCTGCGGCGACGGTGTCAGAAAGGGCGGCAATATGCGCGTCCCCCGCGGCATCACTCTGCACGACCTTATCGGGCTTTGCGGCGGTCTTGAGGACAAGCATTTTCTTATCGAAAACAGCCTGCTTTCGGGCTCACCCATAAGCGGTGCACTTTCCGACGGTACACGTGCGCTGGTTGCCGCAAAGCCGTTAAAGCGTCTGCGCGTGCCCTGCATATCCTGCGGCAGATGCGCCGAGGTATGCCCCGTCAGACTGCTTCCGAGCGAGATTCTTGCACTCGACGGACGCGATATTCTCAAGCATTGCATCTCCTGCGGCGCCTGCGAATACATCTGCCCGAGCGGTATACCCCTGCTCGGACTCATCAAAAAGGCGGCAAGCAGGAAGGAGGAGGCGTAATTATGGCGAGGATTCAGACTGCGCCCTACGTGCACACCCAAAGGACCAGCCTTTCGCGCGGCTACGAATGGCTCGCAGCGCTTTGTCCCATACTCGTCTGGAGCATTTATATGTTCGGCGCGAGAGTCGTCACGCTTTGCCTTATCGGCGGCGGGCTTTCGCTCGGGCTCGACTATATCGTTCAGCGCTTCGTATTTAAAATGAAGCGCGGCGCAAGGCTTGATATGATGAGCCTCGTTTACGGCATCCTCGCGGTATTTTCGATGCCGGTCGCCGTGGCGCTTTATCTCCCGATCATATCCGCGATCCTTGTCGTCATCGCAAAAAACGCGAGGATCATCCGCGCCCATCGGCTCTTTAACCCCTTCGTATTTTCGGCGGCGGTGCTCGGTATCTGCTTCAAATCGCAGATGACCTGCTTTACCCGCCCGTTCGCATATTTTTCGCCCTTCACGGTAAGCCTCGACCCGAAGCTCGTCGAGGGCTATCGCGTCATTTCGCCGCTTCAGTTTATGGCGGACGGAAGCGTTTACGAGGACGGAGTAATGGCACAGCTTTACGGCTTTGCAAGCGGCTGCATCGGCGAGATCGCGGTTGCGGCGATGATACTTTCGCTTATCTGGCTCTGTATCCGCAGGGAGGCGGACTGGAGAGGACCCGTCGCGATGCTTGCCCCGATCCTGCTTCTCTCGCTTGTATTCCCGTCGAGCGACGCGGAAAGCAATTACTACGCATACAGCGTCATCCTTTCGGGTGCTATCTTCTTCCTTTCGGTATTTGCGACGAACGAAAGCTGTACCGTGCCGCAGACCAAAAACGGCAGATATATCTTCGGCGCGGCGTGCGGCATCATCATCTTCCTGCTCCGCAAGGCGGGCGGAGGATTCGAATGGGGATACGCGGTCGTGCTCGTGCTCAACGCAGTATCGCCCTTTATCGAAATGCTAACCAAGCCCAAGCTCGCGACCAAGAAAAACGGCAAGGCTAAGGTCAAGAAATGAAAAACGACGTAATTACAATCGATATAACCGACGTCACGCCCGAGGGCTACGGCGTCGGACGCTCGGACGGCAGGGTCTACTTTATTGCCGACACAGCGGTAGGCGACAGGGTCGACGCGCTGGTGCTTAAGGAGCTTAAGAGCCACAGCTTCGCCAAGGTCGTAAATGTCGCGCAGCCCTCGGCAGACAGGATAGACTCCGACTGTGCCGTAAGCAAAAAATGCGGCGGCTGTGTTTTCCGCCACATCTCCTACGATTCCGAGCTCAGGCTGAAGCAAAGCTTCGTGAAAAACGCTTTCGCGCGTATCGCGAAAGCAGACGTCACCGTCAACGAAACCGTGCACGACGTCCCCGAATTCTACCGCAATAAGGTGCAGTACCCCTTCGCAAGAGGCGACGCAGGTGCGACGTTCGGCTATTACGCGCGCAGGTCGCATCGCATCATCGAATGCGATTCCTGCATGCTTCAGGACGCGATATTCGGCGAGATCGCATCGTTTTGCGCGAAAACCGCCGATATGCTTCATATCCCCGCATACGACGAGGCAAGCGGCAAGGGCGTTATCCGCCACGCGGTAATGCGCAAAAACCGCAAGGGGCAGATACTTTTGTGCCTTGTCGTTGCCGAAAAGCATAAAAAGCTCCCGCTTCTTGCCGAGGAGCTTGACAGACGCTTCGAGCAGCTCATCGGAATACATATAAACGTTAACAAAAAGCGTGACAACGTAATATTCGGCGACGAGACCTATAGGCTTTTGGGTGAGGAGGTTCTCACCGATATTCTTTGCGGAAGGACCTTTGAAATATCTCCCCGCGCCTTTTATCAGGTCAACGCCGTGATGGCAGAAAAGCTTTACAACCGCGCAAGGGAGCTCGCGTCTCTTACCGAAGAGGGCGGTGTGATACTCGACCTTTACTGCGGTGCGGGCACCATCGGCATCAGCATCGCGGGGGAGAACGACAAGCTCTGCGGCGTGGAAATAATCGATGCCGCAATCGAAAACGCGAAAAGAAACGCGCTTCTCAACGGAAGAAGCGAAAAGGATACCCTGTTCGTCTGCGGTGACGCAAGCGTCGGCGTCGAGGAATGCAAAAATCGCTTCGGAAAGCCCGACGTTATCATCGTCGACCCGCCTCGTAAGGGGCTTGACAGGGCTGTCATCGATACCATAGTCGGCGCATCGCCCGAGCGCGTCGTTTACATCTCCTGCGACGTGGCAACGCTTGCGCGAGACTGCGCGATATTTGCCGAAAGCGGTTATTCCACGACCGAAGCGACCCCCTTCGACCTTTTCCCGCGCACGGGACACGTCGAAAGCGTTGTTTGTTTGAGTAGGGAAAAGGCCGACGATTATACCCGCGTTTCTATTCATACGAAGAATTTGCAAACAAAGGCGAACTAACCGGCAAACTTGAATTTGACGAAGGAGGACGAACAGTGTATAACTCCATAACATCAAATGAAGATATTCGGTACTTTCTTGAGAAGGTCAACTCACTGCACGATGGGTATATCATCGGTGTCCAGTATATAAATAATGGAATATCTAAGATAGAGCATGGACATTCTTTTAATCCTGAGCAAACAAAGTTAGTAGTCAAAATACTTGTCACCAGTATTTGGGATGCTGTTGTAGAATTGGAATTCGAGGGCCTTTTAGAGTGGCAAATAAAAGATAATCAATGGGATATGACAGATACTACTGTTATGTTTGATGACCAAAATTGGATTATTTGGTCCGATGATGTTTACATCAATATGGAAGAAGTAAAAAAAGGTTCTTACGCAATTGCTAAATCTATGAGATGGAGAATTATAGAATAGGAATTGACTTTATAGAGTTTAGCCAACTTCCAATACACCAAACACCTTGGTAGACTCCCTACCTAAAGGGACAACTGTCGAAACCATCGTGTGTCTGACACGAAGCGACCGATCTCAACACTGAACAGGTGATGCCATGAAGCTTGACGTTACTTTAAGAATCACACCAGAAATGCTATCCGACGCGAAGGCGAACGAAAAAAAGGAGCTCGAGGGGCACCTCGGCACCCACTTCGACGTTATGGACAAATCGTTTCCCTTGGAATACACCGAGCGTGAGGCGGTCGTCTTCGACGTGTCGTCGGTCTGCGACCGTGAAATAGACGTTGACGACGTCGATTTAAGCAGAGTGGAGCCCGACTCGTTCGTCGCGTTTTACACCGGCTTTTCCGACAGCGAGCCCTATGGCACGCGCAGGTATTTCAAGGAGCATCCTCAGCTCACCCACAGACTTATCGATGCGCTGCTGGAAAAGGGCGTTTCGATAATAGGGCTTGATTTCGCAGGCATCCGACGCGGAAGCGAACACACCCCGACCGACCGGCGCTGTGCAGACCGAGGCGTTTTCATAATCGAAAACCTATGCAATCTGTCGAGCCTGCTCGGAATCAAGGGCAGACTCGTGATGCACACCTACCCGATGAGCTTTGTCGGGGTAACCGGTCTTCCCTGCCGTGTTATTGCCGAGGCGTAGCGTATGGTAAAGGCGGTATTATTCGATATCGACGACACGCTGTTAAGCTTCGACGGCTACGTCAGAGAGGCAATGAAAAGCGGCTTTGCGCGCTTCGGACTTTGCGAATACGATGACTATATGCTCGACGTGTTCCATAAGACGAACTCAGGGCTGTGGCACTCGCTCGAGCGGGGCGAGCTCAGCTTCGAGGAATTGATATGATCCGTTGGAATATGATATTCGCCAACCTCGGAATCTCCGCCGACGGCGTGGAATTCGAAAAGTATTTCCGCGAGTATCTTTTCGACAGCGCAATAGTCATCGACGGCGCGGAGGAGCTTTTGGAGCACCTCAACGGCAGATATATTCTCTGCGCCGCGAGCAACGGTCCCTACGGTCAGCAGGTGAACCGCCTTGAAAAAAGCGGGCTGTCGAAATACTTTTCGCATCTCTTTATCTCGGGCGAGATAGGTCATCAGAAGCCGTCCGCGGAATTTTTCGAGACCTGCCTGACCCGCATAAACGCGCAGGGAGAAAGCATACGCCCCGAGGAGATGATGATCGTCGGCGACTCGCTCACCTCGGATATGGCGGGCGGACTCGGCTTCGGGATGCAGACCTGCCTTTACAACCCCAAGCATTCGCCGATTCCCGACGAAACGAGAATAGATTTTGTCGTTTACGACCTGAGAGAAATCAAAAACATACTTTAAGAGGTTTAGCAATGGGCCTTTGCGATCTTCATACACATTCCTGCTTTTCCGACGGGGTAAATACTCCGACCGAAATCGTCGCGCTTGCCGATGCGGCAGGGCTTTCCGCCGTCGCACTGACCGACCACAACACGGTCTCGGGGCTTGGCGAATTTCTGTCAGCCGCCGAAAAAACGTCTGTAAAAGCCGTTGCGGGGATAGAAATATCAACCGACTACGGCGACACCGAGCTTCACATCGTCGGGCTGTTTATCGAGCCGAAGTACTTTTCGCGCGTCGAGGAATTCGTGCTCCCGATGGTAAAGCGCAAGGAGGAAAGCAACCGACTCGTTATAGAAAGGCTCAGAAGCGGCGGATACGATATAAGCTTTGACGAGATCAAGGCAAGAACTCCCGACGGAAGATTCAACCGCGCTCACATCGCAAGCGAGCTGACTGCCAAGGGGTACACCAAGTCGGTCGGCGACGCGTTTTCGACCCTGCTTGCAAAGAACAGTCCCTACTACGTCGCGAACAAGCGCATCCCGACCTTCGAGGCTATAGAATTTTTAAAGTCGATCGGTGCCGTCGCGGTCCACGCGCATCCCTTTCTTGATCTTAACGAGGAGCAACTGCGAATCTTTCTGCCTCAGGCAAAGAAGCACGGGCTCGACGCGATGGAATGCTTTTACTCGACCTACGATAAGGCAACGACCGAAAAGGCGCTTGCCCTCGCGAGCGAATTCGGGATAGAAAAAAGCGGCGGAAGCGACTTCCACGGCTCGCGCAAGCCCGATATCGCATTGGGGATCGGCAGAGGCGGACTCAGGGTCGACGAAAAAATTTATGAAAATCTTCTTTCAATAAAAGCGAGACAGCATTATGAATAAATGTCCCATCGCCAAGAAATGCGGCGGTTGTCAATTACAAAATCTTTCCTACGACGAGCAGCTCTCGCTCAAGCAATCGAGAGTTATAAGGCTTGTCGGTAAATACTGCCACGTCGACGAGATCATCGGCATGGACGAGCCGTTTCATTACAGAAACAAGGCGACTCACGCCCTCTCCTTCCGCAGCGGCAGGATAATTTCGGGCATATATCAGTCTGCGACGCGCAGGGTCGTCGAAGCCGATTCCTGCCTGCTCGAGGACGAATACTCCTGCAAGATCGTACAGACTGTTAAAAGGCTCTGCATCGATTTCAAGATCAAGGCGTACGACCTCAACACCGGACGCGGCTTCTTCCGCCACGTGATGGTACGCAGGAGCGCAGGCACAAAGCAGATAATGGTCGTGCTCGTCACCGCAAAGGGCGATTTTCCGAAAAAGCGGGAATTCGTCGACGCGCTCATCAAGCGTCACAGCGATATTACGACCGTCGTTTGGAATATCAATCCGACCGACACTCCCCTATTCCTCGGAAGCAAGAGCGAAACGCTTTACGGCGACGGATACATCACCGACAGCCTCTGCGGTCTTGTTTTCCGCATAAGCCCGCGCTCGTTTTATCAGGTGAACACGCTTCAAACCGAGGTTCTTTACGGCAAGGTGAGGGAGTTTGCATCGCTCTCACACAGTGAGACCGTCATCGACGCATATTGCGGCACCGGCACTATCGGGCTGACGCTCGCGCGCGACGCAAAAAGGGTCATCGGTGTCGAGCTTAACGGCGATTCGGTTAAGGACGCCATCGAAAACGCATCGATCAACGGCATCAAAAACGCCGAGTTTATAAACGGCGACGCAGGCGAATATATGCAGTCGCTTGCCGAAGGGAAGGAAAGGGTCGACACCGTCATAACCGACCCGCCCCGCGCAGGCTGCAGCAGGCAGTTCCTCGAATCGCTGCTTGCCCTCTCGCCCAAAAAGGTGGTTTACGTTTCCTGCAATCCCGAAACCCTCTCGCGCGATCTGTTCACGCTCCGCAAGGGCGGCTATCGCGTCAAAAAGATCCAACCCGTCGATATGTTCCCGCACACCGAGCATATCGAGACGGTCGTTCTTTTGGAACGGTCGGTTTAAGTGAAATAAACAGCTGATCTCGAGCGAATATGAAAACAATAACGTTCTATAAAATTAACGGCGAACCGGTCAAAAGCGAGGAACTCGACGGTAAAACAAAAAAAGATATCCACGGGATGAAGGTAAAATGTACCTTGAGTAACGGATTCTCCAAGGTTGGCTTTGCAAATGCGTATTATTGTACGGAATCGGACAGATTTGTCGTTGGCAGCAAATCCGACAAGCTCGATTACATAGTGCTGGAGACCTACGTGAATCTCAACGAAGAAACACATAGGTTTCACGGAGATGAGGAGCATTGGTTTGACGTGCTCAGAGAAAAGGTAGCTCTGTCCGAAATAGATCATATTGACGCCATACTGCATAGCGGATTGAGATGGGGCTGTACACCGACTAATCGATTTGTTTTTTCTAACAAAGATAAAGCGTGACCGAGTCAATGAAAAGGATTTGATTTATGAAAGCGATAATCGTCGATCTGGACAGAACTCTGCTGCGCACAGACAAAAGCGTTTCGGAGCATACCGCAAAGACGTTAAGGAAGTGCCGCGACAGGGGATTCCTCATTCTTGTCGCAAGCGCACGCCCATATCGCAGTATTTTACCGTATCAAGAGGTTATTCCGTTTTCTGCGGTAACTGCAATGAACGGAGCGATAACCTACCTGCCGGACCGAAACGTCGGATTTGCCATATCACGTGAGTGCGGCGAAGGAATAATGGCAGACGTCCTGAATTTTCCCGACGTCTTCCTGTCTGTCGAAACGAGCATCGGGTTTTATTCAAACAGAGATATTCCGGAATGGAGCCCCATAATATATGACCGTTTCCCGAGTCTGCCCGACGGCGCAACGCTTTACAAAATATTGATCAGCAGCAGCGAACGGGCACTATACGAAAACATAAGCACTCTCCTGCCCGACGAGGTGTACTACAGCCTCGCAAAGGGCGAATTGATACAGATAATGAGCTCGAGCGCGACAAAATGGAACGGGATTGTTCAGATGCTTGATTACTTCAATCTATCGCCTGATGAAGCGATATATTTCGGCGATGACAACGATGATATCGAGCCTATACGAAATTGCGGGATCGGCGTAGCCGTTGCCAATGCTATCCCCGAGGTGCTTGCAGTCGCAGACCGAATCGTCGGAACCAACGACGATGACGGCGTTGCGAAGTTTATCGAACAAAATATCCTTTGATATAAGAGATTTTTATATGAACAAGGAATGGTTTTAAAATGCTTGACGAACAAATTAAAACGATAAAGGCATATTACCGAAAATGCTTTTGGGGATTGGGGTGCTTTGCATTCATGCTTTGCCTTGTCGCGGCTGCCTGCTTTCGCGATTTAAGAGCGCTGTGGCTGTTGATGTTCTTTTTACTGTTGTTCGTCGTTTGCGCGCTTCCTGTCATCGAAGGGATCCGAATATGCACGCGCTTAAAGCGGTCGCGCGGGCACGAAATTACCAAATCCGAGATAGTTTGCGAAAAAATCAAGACCATCGGATTTAACGACGGCGGAAAATACGTAAAAGGGCTCAGAAGGATTTTCGGGGTCAGGATATACGGCTCGGACGGTAAAAAATACGTTTACGTGTTCACCGACTCGGTCACCGAAATAACGCGTCCGTCGGACCTGGAATTTTCGAATCAGTATTCCAAAAAGATCAATTCCAAGCTCTGCGGCAAGACGCTTCACTTAAAGCTTTACGGCGAAAGCGATCTTGTTGCCGAAATTAAAGAATTTCCCCTTTATGAAGTAAAAAACTGGAAAAGGAACGGTAACACGAATGGAAAATTTGATCAGCAATATTGAAAGCTATCTTACCTATTTTGTCGAGATATGCACGGTTGTACTTGAGCTGTGCGGAATTCTCGTGTTGCTCGCCGCGGCAGGAAAATGCTTTTATCAATGGATAAAGGGCGCAAAGACGCTGAGACTCGACCTTGCTCAGGGAATCGCGCTTTCGCTTGAATTCAAAATGGGCAGCGAGGTATTGCGTACGGTAGTCGTGCGTGAATGGGAGGAGCTTGGCATCCTCGGCGCCATTATACTTTTGCGAGGTGTTCTGACCTTCCTTATACATTGGGAGATCAAGCACGAGGAGCAGGCGCTTGAAAAAAATGAAGTAGATGAAGAACGAGAGGAGCAGGAATAAATGATCGAAATAAGCGGAAAGAACGTAACTCTTCGCACCATGACTCAAAAGGAAATGCGCGCGCTTTGGCGCAAGTTCGTGCCGTTTGACGGAAAGAGCTTTGTTTACGACGAGGAAGCGATCGACAGGCGTTATGAGCTTTCGGTCGAGCGCGAGGAATGGAACCCCTCGGTAGGAATATTCACAAAAACCGGCGAGATCATCGGCGAGCTTACCTTTATTCGGATAGTTTATTCCGAAAAGCGTTGCGAACTAAGTCTTTTCCTTGCCTCGGAAAGCTACCGCAACAAGGGCTACGGAACCGAAGCGATTATGCTTGCAAAAAAATACGCCAAGGAAAAGTTGGGCTTGAAGCGCATCTACGCCGACGTGTCGTCGAAGAACGACCGATGCAGGGCTGTGCTCAAGAAGTGCGGGTTTCAGCACACCAAGACCTTCGCGGGCGAGGCTGAGGACGGCGGCGACAGGCTGGTTTATTTTGCATTGCTTTGATTGTTGATTTTTTTACAAACATAATATATAATGAAAAAAACAGGTAAAGGACTGCTAAAAATGGAACAGAGAATCAGTAAGATCAACTACTACCTCGATATAGCTCAGACGGTCACCCGTCGCGGCACCTGCTTGAGAAA
>JAFXDO010000009.1 GCA_017563195.1 Clostridia bacterium
CTTGGGCATCTGTCTGCTCGTCGCAAAATTCTTCATCGACGGATTCCACCCCGAGGCGGGCGTGTTGCTCCCCTTCGGCTACGGTCAGGGCACGGGGCAGGCGATGAACTACGGTAACATTTACGAGCTCGACCACGGCTTTGTCGGCGGCAAGGCGTTCGGGCTTACCATCGCGGCGCTTGGCTTTTTGAGCGCAAGCATCGGCGGCGTTATCCATCTTAACGTTATGAAAAAGCGCGGTACGCTCGTCATCCGCGGCAACAAGGACAAATTGAACGTCGAAAGCATCGAGCGTGAAAACGAGATCCCGATGCAGGAAAGCTGCGACAAGATGACCATCCAGATCGCGCTTATCTTCGTTGCGTACGTCATCTCCTACTTCATTATGCTTCTGCTCGGCAATATTCTGCCGGGTATGAAGTCGACCATCTACGGCTTTAACTTTCTCCTCGGCGTGCTTTCGGCAACGCTCGTCAAGGCAATCATGAACCTCTTCAAGAAGACAAAGGCGCTCAAGAAGGACTACACCAACGACTTCCTCCTTACGAGAGCCTCCAACTTCTTCTTCGACGTGATGGTTGTCGCGGGTATCGCGGCGATAAGACTTGATATTTTAGAGAGCTTCTGGGGCGTTATCCTTATTCTCGGCGTTGTCGGGCTTGTTATTACCTACGTTTACAACCGCATCGTTGCAAAGCTACTCTTCAAGGGCTACGTTGAGGAGCAGTTCCTCGCGATGTACGGTATGCTGAGCGGTACGGCAAGCACGGGCATCATTCTTCTCCGTGAGATCGACGGCGAGTTTCAGACGCCCGCGGCGGATAACCTCGTTTACCAGAACTTCCCCGCGATCGTTTTCGGGTTCCCGATGATGCTTCTCGCTAACCTCGCGCCGACCAAGCCTGTGCTTACCTTTATCATCTTCCTGCTCTTCTTCGCGGCTATGAACCTCATCCTCTTCAGGTCGTTTATATTCAAGAAGAAATAAGCACTTTTGCGAGAAAAACCTTTTTTGCAAAAAAGGTCTTTCTCGCGCACTTTTCCAAAAAACTCTTATATAAAAAAACATAAAGGACGTAACAGTTACGTCCTTTTATTTTTTATGCTTTGAAAATTTTTGGGAGAGAGCGCGAGAGTCACCTTTTTTTAAAAAGGGGGCTCTCGCACTATCCATAAAACACCATTAAACAATCCTATTACGTTCCTTGCCATCGTTAAAGGCGAGGATGTTTTGCTTGATCTCCTCGAGGCAGCGGACGCGGGATTCGTAGGCGCCCCAAGCCATGTGGGGAGTGAGGCAGACGTTTTTACGGTCGCGTATTTGGTAGAAGGGATGGTTTTCGGTCATCGGCTCGACCGAGTACACGTCGCAGCCGAAAAATCCGAGCTTACCCGAAAGCACCGCCTCGGCGACGGCTTGCTCATCGAGCACGGCACCGCGTGCAACGTTGACGAGGAACGCGCCGTCCTTCATCAGCCCGAGCTCACGAGCACCGATAAGCGAGCGTGTTTCATCGGTAAGCGGCAGATGGACGGTGACGATATCGGAGACAGCCAGAAGCTCGTCAAGCGGGAGGCAGACTGCATCGGCGACGGGTGTGCGCTTGTTGACGACGACCTTGCATCCGAGCGCCTCTGCGGCGGCACCGACACGGCGACCTATCCCGCCGTAGCCGATAATACCCCAGGTCTTGCCCGCAAGCTCGTGATAGACGGGCGTGAGGATATTCTGCACCGAGCCGCGCGAGTAGCTCCCGTCGGCAACAGATGAGCGGAAGGCTTCAAGGCTGCAGGAGGCGGAAAGCACCATCGCAAGCGTGAGCTGAGACACCGAGTTTGCCGAGTATCCCGCGACGTTGCAGACTGCGATATTGCGCAAGCGGCAGTAATTAATATCGATATTATCGTACCCCGTCGCGGCAATGCAGATGAGCTTTAGACGCTTCGCGTTGCAAAGCACCTCCTCGTCCAGCTTGACCTTATTGATGATAACGACGTCGGAATCGCTTATGCGTGGCGCGATTTCGTCACGCTCGGTAAGCGGGTACACCGAAACGCTTCCGAGCGAATCGAAGAGCGAAAGGCTTATATCGTTGCCGAGCGTTGCGGCGTCAAGAACTGCTATATTCATTATCTTCTCCGTTGATTTTTTCTTTATTGTATCACATATATATCAATTTGTCAAAACTGTTGAAAAGATAAAAAACAAGTGGTATAATGTGTAATCGAGGTATATTATGAAAAGATTTTTACTGATTTTGTTATGCGCAATGATATGCGGCGTGTCCTGCGCCTGCGTAATGGGCGATGGCGGCGAAGGCTTAGTCGAGGGAACGTCCGACGCATTTGATAACGTCGAGAGTGAGGGCGTCGAGAGCGAGGGCGTCGAGAGCGACGAGAGTCCGAGCGGCGAGACCGACTTTTTCTTGGACTTCACGCTTGACCTGCTTCCCCTGTTCCCGAACCCCGACCGCGATCCCGACTACGAGGACAAGATAAACAGCTTTCTTAACTTCGTTATGGACGAGTTCGGCGAGGACGCGCTTAAGGGAGTTTATCTCGACATCAAGAAATACGGCTATTCCGACGAGATATGGATCGATCGCACCGGCAACAGCATCAGCGTGCTCGAAACGCTTTTCAGGGGCGAGGAAAACGACGAAAGCGTAAGGATAATCAGCCTCGGCAGCACGAAGGACGAGGGAAAAAGGACGGTTATGACCTTCGGCGGCGACGTCTGCTTTGCCGACAACTACGCGACCATGCCCTATATGCTGAGAAAGGGCAAGGGGCTTGCTTACTGCTTCGCCGAGGAATGGTTCGACATTATGCGCTCTGCCGACGTGGCGATGGTGAACAACGAGTTTTCGATATCCGACCGCGGCTCGCCGATGAAGCACAAGACCTACACCTACGTGGCAAAGCCCGAGCACACCAAGTATTACGGCGAGCTCGGCATCGACTTTGTCACGCTTGCGAACAACCACGTTTTCGACTACGGCGAGGACGCCTTTTACGACACTCTCGACACGCTTGACGAATACGGGATAGATTACGCGGGCGCGGGCAGAAACGCTCGTGACGCGCAAAAGCCGTTTTACTACGTCATAAACGGCAGAAAGATCGGCTTTATCTCGGCTACGCGCGCAGAGAAGAACATTCTCACGCCCGAGGCGACCGAGGGTTCGCCGGGTGTATTCCGCTGCTACGACAACGAGCGGTTGCTGGAGGTCATCGCAGAGACCGAGGAGGAGTGCGATTTTTTGGTGCTTTTCCTGCATTGGGGCACCGAATATTCCCCCAAGCTCGAGCGTGTGCAGAAGACCACCTCACACGAGTACGTCGATGCGGGCGCCGATCTTATCATCGGAACGCACGCGCATATGCTTCAGGGCATCGAATTTTACAACGGAAAAGCGATATTTTACAATCTCGGCAACTTCTGGTTCAATGCGAAGACCATCGAAACCGGGCTTGTCAAGCTTGAGCTTGACGGCGACGGGAACGCCGAGTACTACTTCATACCGGGGATGCAGGCGGGCTGCAAGGTCAGCTACGAGCTCGGCACCGAAACCGGAAGAATGATCTTTGACCATCTTGAATCCTACGAGGACGGCATTGTCATCGACGACGACGGCAGGGTCCGCCCCGAGAACTGATACGGAGGACTTTATGAAAAGGCTTTTATGTTTTTTACTCGTGCTTCTTATGTCTGCGGTATGCCTGCTTTCTGCCTGTGACGGCGGAAGCGACGCCGTTTCGAAGACCGACACCGATTTAAGCGGGATCGCTTCGGGCGGCGATTCTTCTGCAGAATCGCTTGAGTCGAGCGACAGCTCGGATGAATCGAGCGTTGACGCCGAATCGAGCGAGGATATCGAGTCGAGCGACGACGCAGAATCGAGCGACGACGCAGAATCGAGTGACGACACAAGCGACGACACAAGCGGCGACACAAGCGGCGACACGAGCGGCGACGACGGCATCAAGGAGATCGAGGTGCTGTTCAGCCGATACACCCAGCAGCCCTATTTCGTGATGATAGGCACCTGCTCGATGGGCGCGACCGTCACGGCGACGCAAGGCTCGCAGAGCGTGAGCGTGCCGTCCTACATGGGCTGGTTCGAGCTGACGCTGAACAACGCCGATTACAGCGACACACTCGAGGTCAGCTTTACACAAAGCGTTGACGTAAGCGTTATCGGCGAAAGCAAGACGGTAAGCGTGAAGCCGATATTCCCTCCCAACAAGGGCACGAAGGCTATCGGCAGCAACGGCGCGTTCCAGTTCTTCCTCGAAAAGATGGTGCCCGACTTCAAGGGCGGCAACCTTTACGCCGACAACGTGATCAAATCGATGCAGGAGCGCGTTAAGGAGAGAATCAAGAAGCTCAACCAGTACAACAGAGGCGCCGAGATCATTTATATGATCGTGCCCTCGCCGATGACGATATATCCCGAGCTTGTGCCCGAGTATTACACTCAAGGCAAGGGCGAGACGAGGCTCGATCAGGTCACCGACGCGCTTACAGACGCGGGCGCTACGGTCATCGACCTGCGCGACACCTTTACAGAGCACAAGAACGACAGGATGCCGCTTTATTACAAGCTCGACAGCCATTGGGCTGACTACGGCGCATATCTCGCCTACGTCGAGCTGTTCGACCATATTTCGAAGACCTTCACGCACGCCAAGCCGCGCGGAATCGACGAATTCACCTGGACCGAGGATTACTACATAAGCGCAGACGCCTGCCTTTACCTCGACATTCCGCAGCCCGAGGTTTACGAGTACGGCTACTTCCGCGAATTCGCGTTTGACGACCCCTGCAACATCACATCAGTTCCCCGTTACCGCGGCAAGCAGCTTATTTACAACGATCTGACCACCGAGGAAAAGACCTTCTTCACCGGCAACTACACCCTGCCCAACTGCATCGTTTACCGCGATTCCTACTGTGCGGGTATCTATGATCTCATCCCCGAAAGGATGAACAAGACGCATTACGTCGGTATGTGGAACTACGCTTGGCAGAATTGGCTTATCGATCAGGAGACGCCCAACTACGTTATTTACGTGATCGCCGAGTGGAATATGAATGAGATCGTTTACAACTGATATGGCAAAGCAGTTTTCTTCAAACACCTTAGGCGGCAGCGGTAATCAGTATTATTTCGTTTCCGACGGGAGCAGGATAAGGTCACGCGTGCTTTACAGGATCAAATCGGGCGGGAGATACAATTACCGACTGACCTATTCAAACGTTATCGCGAGCACCTTTGCCGACGGAAGCAAAAGCGTTGCAAACCGCATTTTGCCCGAATGGACTGTTCATTCGATACGGGTCGCAAGAGGAGATCGAGATTGCGTCGGTGAGGGTGGCGACACGCTTGACGAATCGATGCTCGATCGGTTTTGCGGCGTGACGATCGGCGGACGTTCGTCTTACGAGGTGCACTCGGGCGAGCTGTTCACGACCGACGAATTCGAGTTTTTTGCCGAAACCGACGAATATTTATGCGTCGAGCTTGAATTTTCGGGGAGCGAGCTTCCGATGCACGAGGAAAGCCTGCTGCCGATATTCGTATATAACGACGGTTGGCACTACTGCAAGGAAACGCCTCTTCCCTCTCTCGTCGCCTGCGACAGGCAGGTAAGCAAGTCGATCGCTTTCATCGGCGACTCGATTACTCAGGGCATCGGAACGAAAAACAACTCCTACGCGCATTGGAACGCAATGCTCGCAAAGAGGCTCGGGGACAAGCTTTCCTATTGGAATCTGGGACTCGGGTACGGCAGAGCGAGCGACGTTGCCTCGCGCGGGATATGGTTCGAGCTTGCCGCGTCCTGCGACGTGATATTTATCTGCTTCGGGGTCAACGACCTGCTTCAGGTCGGCGACGAAGACGCGATAAAGGCAGACCTTGAGTCAATTGTGAAAAGCTACAAGGCTATGGGAAGGACGGTCGTGATACAGACGCTTCCCCCGTTCGATTACGTCGGGTCGCTTATTGAAAAATGGGTGGAAATAAACCGTTTTATCAAGCAGGAGCTCGCAAAGGAAGCCGATTTCGTGTTCGACTGCGTGCCGATTCTCGGAAAAGAGGATGCTTTTCATTTGGCGAAATACGGAACGCATCCGAACGAAGAGGGCTGCTCAATATGGGCAGACGCTTTATTCAAAGCACTCCCATACGGGTTATTCGATTAATACAGACAATAAAAAAAGAGCCTTTGCGAGACTTCCCAAAAGGATAATAAAACACCGACGGATTTTAATAATCTGTCGGTGTTTTCTATTCGATAAATTTAAATTTATCAGACTGTTTTAGAACCGGCATCGCATTTGTAAGTACAAATGCTTTGTTGTGCTATGCCCAAACCCATATTATGATAACATATTGAGCGATATTATTCAAGTTATATTCCGACTTCGTCGGAGTGTTATTATTGCAAAGCAATAGTGTTATTGAAGCCTATCGGCTTCAGTGTTATTTTATTCGCCTTAAACTGCCGAAGGCAATATCACTATGCGCAGCATAATACAACTGCGAAGCAATATAACTCGCCGAATGAATAACCCCACAAAACTATGTTTTGTGGGGACCCCATGAGGCGAATAAAACTGCGAGACTTCCTTATGGGAAGTCTCGCAAAAGGCTCTTTTTTATTTGTTTTACCTTTTCTTAATTACCGGCATAGCACTGCTCGATAAGAGTGTTGAGACCTGCCTGATAGGAGTTCTTCTTCGATTCGTAGTGAGAAACGATATCGGTCTTAAGCTCGCCGATGAGTCCTACGTAGAAGTAAAGCGCGCCGTCGTTATCGCCACCGTGGAAGTTGAAGATGGTGCCGAGGTCGTAGGTACGGTTACGGAAGATGAGGTCGAGCATATCGCGCGAGTCATCGTCGGTAAAGCGCTTATAGGTAAGGGTTCTTTCGTAGTATTCCTCGGTTACGAGCTCCTTGCCGTAGTAAGCCATAGCCTCGAGCGCGTAGCAGGTAACGTCGAGCTTATCCACGTTACTGGTGGGAATAGCGATGATGGGATAGTGGTATACGTTGATACCGGTGGTGTAATTTTCCTGAATATCGTCTGCCTTGGGCATGGGAAGCAAGCCGTAGCGGATCTCTGCATCGCGGATCTCGGGCGAGCTTACAAGGCTGATGGAGTAAGGCATAAAGAGTGCGTTACCGTTTGCGAATATCTTGGTTTCCCAAGCGTACATATCCTCCCAATAGCCGTGACGGTCTGCGATACCGACGTTTTCCTCGTCGTACATCATATTGGTGAATTCCATAAATACCGAAATGTTACGCTCTTCATCGACACGGAGAACGGGCTCTTCACCCGAGTTATCAACGATAGTCTGACCTGCGCCCTGCATAAAGAGGAGGAAGTCGTAAGACTGAGCGACCATACCCCAGATATCGCCGACGGAGGGGTCGAAGGACTTCTGTGCGCCGTGGGTAAGGCTTACCTGCCGGATAAGCTCGTGCATGGTGTCGAAGGTCCATCTGCCGTCTCTTACGATATCGTAAGGGCTTTCGATGCCGTAGGTGTTTGCAAGGTCCTTATTGAAGAACATTGCCCAGGTAGCCTCGTCGTCCTCGACAAGCGCGTCGCCCGACACGAAGTAAACGTTGCCGTTGATGGAGGTCTGATCGATAAGGGTCTGGTCCCACCATTCCTCGTCAAGGTGGAGATATTCGTTGGGAAGCTCGTTAAGGTCGTAGAAAAGACCCTCGAGCACGAGAGGAGCGGTGTAGCCGATCTGACCGATAATGCAGTCGTATTCGTTACTGCCCGAGATCATATCGTCCTTGAGAAGCTGGATATAATCCTCCTCGGTATCGGGATATATCGCATTGATATCGATACCGTATTTTTCCTCGATGATCGCGTTTCTTTCATAGAAAGCGTCGTTTACGGGCTCGTCAACGATGTCCTCTGCGTCGACCTGACAATAGGAGAATGCGTAGGCTTCGTTCTTGAAGGTGAGGATGTTTACCTCCTCGTTCCAGACCTTTTCGGGGTTAAGGAAGCCCGAAACGTCGGTATTGCCCGCAGTACCGCTTTTATCATCGCCTTCCTTATCGCAAGCCGACAAAAGCATTACGGAAGCGACGAAGAGCAGGCAGAGGAGCAGGCAGCTCAATCTCTTTAACATAAGTACACCTCTTTTGTTTATTTCGGATTAGATTAACAGGTGATGAACTAAACCGTTGGTTTATTTTACACCAAAACGCGCGATATGTCAATGCCCAATATATTTTTGTAAGAATAATCGGCTTCTTACGCGCTTTGGCAAAATCCGACAGGTGACTTCTGCTAAAATAACGAAAAAAGGAGTTATGCGTATGGATATTACTTGCGAAAGACGCGGCGAGGACGTCGTCGCGTTCATCAGGGGCGAGATCGACCATCACAACGCGAAGAACGCGCGCGACAGTCTCGATTCAATCATCGACGAAAGCAAGCCGACGACCTTTTCGCTCGACCTTTCCGGGGTGACCTTTTGCGATTCGTCGGGGCTCGGACTGGTTATGGGGCGGATGCGGAAGTGCTGCTCGGTCGGGAGCGTGCTTTGCATACAAAACCCGTCGAGTGCGGCGTTGAGGATATTGGAGATCGCGGGGATGGACAAGATTTTAAAGATCGAAAGAGGAGTTTAAAATGCAGGACAAGGTTATCAACACAATGAAGCTTGAATTCACGGCGCGGAGCGTAAACGAGTCGCTTGCGCGGTCTGCCGTTTCGGCGTTTGCGGCGCAGGCGGACCCGAGCATCGCGGTCATCGCGGACATCAAGACGGTCGTGAGCGAGGCTGTGACTAACTCGATAGTGCACGGCTACGCGGGGGTCGAGGACAAGAGCCTCTGCCCCATCTACATACATTGCAAGCTTTACGAAAGCTCGCGGCTTGTCGTAAGGCTGAAGGACAGAGGCTGCGGCATCGAGGACATATGCATGGCGATGCAGCCGCTGTTCACCACCGACACCGACGGCGAGCGGAGCGGGATGGGATTTACGATAATGCAGACCTTTACCGACGGGTTCAAGGTGCGCTCGGAGCCCGGCAAGGGCACGACGGTCGTGCTTGAAAAGAGGCTTAAGCGTTGAGCGACAGGATCGCGCTTATTACCCGCGCAAGGAGCGGCGAGGCGGACGCGATGGAGAAGCTCGTGAGCGAAAACGTCGGGCTCGTGCGGTCGATCGCCCTACGCTTTACCAACCGAGGGGTCGATTTCGAGGACCTTTGCCAGATCGGGCACATCGGGATGATAAAGGCAATAAAGAACTTCGACGTCGAGCGCGGATGCGCATTTTCGACCTACGCCGTGCCGCTTATCATCGGCGAGATAAAGCGGTTCCTGCGCGACGACGGCGAGATAAAGATCGGGCGCGAGATAAAGCGCAAGGCGGCACTGATTATGGCGGAGCGCGAAAAATATCAGTCGACGCACGCCGACGACCCGAGCGTATCCGTGCTCGCACGGCTTTGCGATCTCAGCGAGGAGGAGGTCGTCGAGTGCATCTCGGCGTCGGCAAAGACTATCTCGCTTTCCGAGCCGATGGGAGAAGATTTCTCGCTCGAGGACACGCTGGGTGTCGATTTCACGCCCGAGCTGAACGAAAAAATCGCCCTTAAGCAGGCGATCGCAAGGCTTCCCGACGAGGAAAAGAGGATCATTCTGCTCAGATACTTCAGAGGGCTGACGCAGAGCGAGGTCGGCTCGATTCTCGGGCTGACGCAGGTGACCGTCTCGCGCCGCGAGTCGCGCGCTCTTTCTCTGCTCCGCTCTCTTTTGGAGTGAAGGGTACGGCATGGGGTACGGCATGGGGAACTTTTAAAAAAGTTCCCCCTTGACCCCTTCAAAATCTTTTATAATTATTTATTTTAAAAGGTTTTGCGGGGGATTTTAAGGGGGAGCTTTTGCAAAAGCTCCCCCTTGTGAAATATAATATTCAATGCATAATTTCCTTCTCGTAGACGCGGTCGGTCGTGCGGGAGAGGTAGTTGCAGAAGGCGGTGCCCGAGTAGATGAGCGCGCCGTCGATCTCGGACGCGTTGTCGCCCACGGCGGGCTTACCGACGGGACCTATAAAGAACTCGCGCGGGATCGGCGACAGCAGAACGATATTCTGCATTCCCTCCGATTCGGGCAGCTTATACTCGATATATTTACTGCGGTAGAAGAGCTCGGTCTTAAAGAAATAGTAGCGTTTTACGCGCTGAACGACGCCGTCACCGAGGAAATAGAGCTGATGCGAGCGGTTAAGCGTCGGGATAACGACGCATTTTTTCGGGCTGTGGCGATGCTCAAGCGTGAAGTAGACAGGCTTTTGCAGCAGCAGCGCCGAGAAGATGCCGTTGGGCTTACGGAAGCGGTAGCCGTTTTCGCGGGAGGCGCGCTCGAGCTTGGAGATAAGCCTGATCTGCACCCTTATCGCCCTTATGCGGCGGTAGATGAAGAGCACGACGCCGAAGATCAGTACTGCGCCGATTGCGATGAGGATAGCCGTCGAGACTATCGCCCAGATCGAGCCGAGGGTATTCTTAAGCACGGCGACGATGAGTGCGAGTGCCACGACCATAAGAATCCAGCGCGCGCAGATGCCCGCCAGCGTGAAGAAGTAGGGCCGTCTTTTGGGCTTTGCCTCCTCGCCGTTTTGGTGGCAATAGAACCAGCGTCGGTGCGCAAACAGCTCGCAGGCGGTGGTGATCAGAAGCAATGCAACCGTGAAGAAAAAGCTCTTGAACACGAGCGAGCAGAGCAGCCAGATGACCCTTGTCGCGATGAACGACTCGCTCCTTACCGACGAGAGAAGCTCCTGCTTGAAGTTGAATTCGCTTCTGTCGAGCGACTCGGTATATTCAAGCGTCGCGTCGGCGTCGCTTACGAAGCAGTCGAAGGCGTAGGGCACGAGCAGGATGATGCACAGCGCCCAATAGAGGACATATATCGACGGGTGCAGCCCCTCGAACCGAGTGTCGGCATCGGCATATATCGTGATGCAGAGCGCCATAACAGCCCTTGTCAGCGCAAAATACGCCCAGAACGAAAGCAGGCTCAGCAGAACGGCTCTGCAGGTCTTGAAATATCTTTCTGCGTTCATTTTTCATCCTTTATGCCGCGGATATACTTATAATATTCGTAAGCGGCACGCTCGGTCTTATTTTCGCCGAACCTGTAAAGCTCGCCCTCCTTGATATCGGGCGGGAGATAACGCTGTGCAACGTAGTGATTGGGATAAACGTGGGGGTATTTATAGCCGGTATCGGCGTCGGGGCGGTGGGTGTCGCGCAGGTAGGAGGGTATATCCCTTCCCCTGCCGCTGTTAATCGCCTCGACCGCGGCAGCGTATGCGTCGTGTGCCGAGTTTGACTTAGGCGCGGTCGCAAGAAGGATGACCGCGTCGGAAAGCGGAAGCGTTGCCTCGGGGAGCCCCACCGAGTTAGCTATATCGACGCACGCCTTGACTATCGGGATGCAGGTCGGATAGGCAAGCCCAACGTCCTCGCAGGCAATGACCATAAGCCGTCTGCAGGCGGAGATAAGGTCGCCGCCCTCAAGGATGCGCGCGAGATAGAATATCGCAGCGTCGGGGTCGGAGCCGCGGATGGATTTCTGGAATGCCGACAGCAGGTCGTAATGCTCGTTGCCATCGCGGTCGAACCTTATGCCCGAGCGCTGTGCAAGCTCACGTGCGAGCTCCGCCGACAGCTCGTCATCGCAGGAATAGTAAAGGTTTTCGAGCGCGCCGATCGCCTTCCTCACGTCGCCGCCCGTGCCCGATGCGATGGTGAGCAGGGTCGCGTCGTCGCATCGCTTGGAAAGCTGCTCCGACTCGTTACAGATATCGAGCGCGCGTC
>JAFXDO010000010.1 GCA_017563195.1 Clostridia bacterium
GCGACAAAACTATCTGATTTTAAGGTGCGTAGCAGTTTTGCGCGTATGCGATTTGTTCTGTAACGACGGCGAAAAACGAAGGAATACCAACGTATTTCAAGGTTTTTTGACTAAGTTACAGGGCAAAACGGTAGCGCAAAACCGCTTTCTCACTATGGCGCATCGCCCTAAAGCGGGCTTTTATTATATATAATAAGGTTGACAAATCAAAAAAATTAATCTATAATGTTTTGGAATTTTTATTTGGCAAAGGAAAATACGGTATGATCAATTTAAGATATAAGCAGGCTGAAAGCATAAGTGAGGCCGATATTGTAAGCTACGAAACGCTTCTTGCCGACGCCGACAGATATTTCCGTGAAAAGAGCGGCAAGGGCAACGATTTTCTCGGCTGGAGAGATCTCGGCGTTCGTGTCGACAGCGAGGAATACGCGCGCATCAAGGCTTGTGCGGAAAGGATCCGCGAAAACAGCGACGTTTTGCTCGTCGTCGGCATCGGCGGCTCCTATCTCGGCGCACGCGCTGTAATCGAATACCTCAAGACCCCCTATCACAACCAGCTTAACGACGGCAATCCCGAGGTGTACTTCCTCGGCAACTCCTTCTCGGGCTGTGAGCTCAACACCGTGCTCAGGCTTTGCGAGGGCAAGCGTGTAAGCGTAAACGTTATCAGCAAGTCGGGCACCACCACCGAAAGCGCGGTTGCCTTCAGAATACTTCGCGAATATATGGAAAAGCGTTACGGCAGAAAGGAAGCGGCGGAGCGTACCGTTGCAACCACCGACGCAAACCGCGGCGCGCTTTTGTCTCTTGCCAAGCAGGAGGGCTATGAATGCTTCGTCATTCCCGACGACGTCGGCGGCAGATTTTCGGTACTTACCGCAGTAGGTCTTCTTCCCGCGGCGGTTGCCGGCGTTGACACCGACGCGCTGTTGAACGGTGCCGTTGCAATGCGCGACTCGATCTTCGCGTCCGACCTCAACAACCCTGCATACAGATACGCCGTTCTCCGCAACGTTATGCTCGGCAAGGGCAAGACCAACGAGCTTCTGGTAAGCTACGACCCCGACTTCCGCTTTATGGGCGAGTGGTTCAAGCAGCTCTTCGGCGAAAGCGAGGGCAAGGACAAGAAGGGCTTGTTCCCCGCGTCGGTCACCTATTCGAGCGACCTTCACTCGCTCGGTCAGTTCGTGCAGGACGGCTCTCCCATCCTCTTTGAAACCATCGTCCGCGCGGTCAACCCCGATGCCGAATCGCCCAAGATCCCTTACGATGACGCAAACGGCGACGGACTCAACTTCCTTACCGGTATGACGATGGACGACATCAACGAAAAGGCTATGATGGGCACTCTGCTCGCGCACCGCGACGGCGGCACCGACAGCCTTATCATCGATTTCGGCGGCAAGGACGCATACTCGCTGGGCGAGCTTATCTATTTCTTCTTTGCAGCCTGCGCGATCTCGGGCTATATTCTCGAGGTAAATCCCTTCGATCAGCCCGGCGTTGAGGCATACAAGAAAAATATGTTTGCACTTCTCGGAAAGCCCGGATATGAGGCGGGCAAGGAGGAGCTTCTCGCAAAAATTGCCGAAATTTAAGGCAAACGATCGTATAATTTGCTAATAAGATAAAAAATTTTATCAATATTGCTTAAATGCTATTGATTTTTTCGGCGATATAATGTAAAATAATGCCATAGGAATCGGAAGGCACATCGGCTTGCATCCGATTGACAAAATTCACCAGCCGATAGAACGGAGTATTATTATGCAGCTTATAGTCGGATTAAAAGGTACGGGCAAGACCAAGACCCTTATTGACGCGGTCAACGCAGCATCCAAGGAAACCAACGGTGTCGTTATCTGCATCGAATGTGGCAGAAAGCTCACCTTTGATATTAAATATCACGCACGTCTCGTAGACACTCAGGAATACGGTGTTGACGACGCTGACAAGCTTTACGGCTTCGTATGCGGTATGCTCGCAGGCAACTACGATATTACCGAGCTTTTCATCGACAGCGCTCTCAAGATCTGCGGCGACGACGTTGCAGCATTTGAGGACTTTGTATGCAAGGTTGAAAAGATCACCTCTGCTCACAAGATCGAATGCGTGATCGTTGCATCGGTTGCTCCCGAAGCACTTACCGAAAAGACCTCCTGCTTCATTAAGAACTAATGGAACCCAAGAAGATCTCGTTGCTTAAAAGCTGGGTGCGCGCGCTTGGGTCGTACACGGTGATCAATTTCTTGTGGACCGCCATCTGGTCGATCGGCATCTCCTTAAGCAAGGATAAAACGGCTGAAGGCAGGGTTCACGGCTACGTGAACGAGCTGGCTGATTACTTTGTGCTCGCGAACTTCGCGATAATTCTGTTTTCGCTCGTGTTCGGCTTCTCCTTCCTCATTTTCGAGGTGAAGAATATGTCGGCGCCCGCGAAGCGCACGGCACATATCTTTGTCAACTACGCTGCGGCAATGGTATGCGTATACCTGCTTCATTCCAACGCCGAGGCAAAGCCCTCTGCCTGGATCGTGCTGATATTCATGTATACCGTCGTGTATTTCCTGCTTTACGGGCTTGCGATGCTCGGCGCGTCGCTGATAAGGCGCTTCAACCGAAGATAACCGAAGATAACAAAAAAGGAGTGCGTTGCGCTCCTTTTGTTTTGCATATAAATATAATCGGGCTTCAAGTCGAAATGAAGTCCGATTTTTTGTTTTGGTTTAGGTTACTAAAGAAGGAGCCCGAACCGGCATAAACCGAAGAAGGAGCCCGAACGGGTATAGACTAAAGAACGAATCCGAACGGGCGTAAAAAAGAGAGAGGCTGTTTGCCTCTCTCTTTTTGCGTTTAACCCAATACATACGTGCCGAAGTAGTGACGGCAAATAAGGATGTAGTCGTACTGATTAACCGTTCCGTCGCCGTTTACGTCGGCGCGGGTCTTTTCGTCGCCGGTAAGAATGCGCGTTTCGAAGTAGTGACGCTTAACGAGAATGTAGTCGTACTGGTCGACTGTTCCGTCTGCGTTAACGTCGCCGCTTCCGACCTCGAAGTCGAGCTCGCCGATGTAAAGCATCGCGATCGAGGAGGTGAAGGTCTTCGACTTGACGTCGATACCGAACAGGTTAAGCTCGGTGCCGACCTTGACCGACTTTGCGAGGTTGACGCGCTCAACGCCGCTGCCAAGTCCGTCGGTGTGGAATGCAACGATTATCATACCGTCGGTAATAGCGGTGCTGAAGTTGAATTCACCGCCCGAGCCGAGTCTGGTCTCAACAAGCTTGTACACGTTGCTCTTGCCTGCGACGGGCTCTAAAAGCATGCTGTAGGCATACACGAGGTTGTAGGTCTTGCTATAGCCCGCCTGCGGGTTGGTGATGATGGTCGAGTCCTCACCGATGAGGCTGAAGTTGATGGTGTCGATCGTAAGCTGAAGCTCGGCTTCGATCTTGGGCGCCTCGGGAATCACGGGGATCTTTTCGGATTCGTCCGCGGGGTCCTCGGAGTCGCGGCAGGATGCGGCGTAAGCGACGTTTGCGTCCTTGAGGATCCTGTTTACGAGGGTGGTCGAGGAAACGCGGGCAAGCTGAGTTTCGATGCCCTCGATGAAGCTTGCCGCGAGCGATGCGTTGGTTTCGTTCTGCTCGAGCGCGGAATTGACCTGCCAGAGGATGTCGTTCCAGACAGAATCGCTCATTTTGCCCTCGGCGCGCGCCTTGTCGATGCGTTCCTTGACGCGGTTGAGCGCCGCTTCTACCGTGTCCTCGTTGTCGAACGAGGGAGCAACCGTTTCGGCGGTGTAGATGGTCTCCTTGAGTCTGTCGTCGCAGTTCTTACCGAAGAACGCGGTCGACTCGAAGAAGATCACACCGGGACAGCCGACGTCGACCATTTCCTTCGCCTGCGTGAGCATATCCTCGGCGTCAAGCGTATCGATAAAGGTGCCGAGACCGGGGACTACCATGCATTTGTCACCCGCGTAGCTCATAAAGTCCTTCATGGTGGGGGCATAGCCCTCGCCGTAAGCCATCGGGTGGATCATATCGAGCCAGCCCTGCCTGAGCCAGTAGCCGCTGTCCTGATAAAGAGACCAATACGCCGAGGTAAACGATGCGCCGACGTCTGCGGTAAGCAGTACGTTGGGAGCAACCTCATCGACGAGAGCGCGCATCTTCTGCACGAAGTTGCCGACCTGCTCGCAACGGAAGTTTACCCAATCGCTCCAGTATGCCGCGTCCTCGTTGTAAACGATCGCGTAGCTTGCATACTTGGGGTACTTCTGCTTGAACTTCGCGATGGTGCCGCTGTCATAACCGAAGTCGGTATTTAACGTGCGGTCGCGATAACGGATGTAGTCAAGCTGGAAGCCGTCGATATCGTAGTTTTCGAGGAGGTGCTTGTAGGTGTCGAGAAGGAACGCCTGAACCTCGTCGTTGCCGGGGTTGAGGAATATGAGTCCGGTCGAGTCGTCGGAGCCGACGTTCGAGCCGTTCTGGGAGATAAGCTGCCATTCGGGCTTCTGCGAAGCAACCGAAAGCTCCCAGTTGCCGTCCATCGAGCCCGAGTAGAAGACGGGCATCCAGACGTGAAGCTCGATGCCGTACTTGTGGCAGACGTTTACGAATGCGTCAAGCACGTCGAAATTACCGAACATGGGGTTCTGGTTGAAGTAGCTTCCGCTCTTCGGGGGATAGATGAGCGTGCCAGAGAAGAGGGTCTCGATGCAGATCATATTGATGCCCGCATCGTGACAGCTCTTGACGTAGGTCTCGACCTCCGCCCAGGTGCGCTGAGTGGGACGGAGCCAGAGGCCGCGGTACTCTGCGACCTCACGCTCGCGGTAGAGATACGCGATGGTGTTGTATTCCTTCACCAAGGCGTCGATCTGAGAGCTTGAAAGAGAGGAGAGGGAATTGTAGGTGCTTTCCGCGGCGGACATACGCGTGTCGGCGTTTGCGTCGTAGAAATAACAGCCCTCGATCGCCTCTGCTCTTGCCGCGATCGCCGCTTCACGCGCGACAGTTGCGGCATATGTGGTGGTGTACGAGTCGGCGGTGAAGGTAACCGAGTAGCTGCTGTAGGATGCCTTCATACCGATGATGACGTTGGCGCTGAGCCAATCCTTCATGGTGCCGTGACCCGAAACGACGAAGCCGTTTGTGGGAATGCTGCTGTTGTTGCCGCCTACCGATACGACTCTGCCGTTTTCCACCACGACCTCGGTGCCGTAGGCGTTGGTGCCTGTGGACGAGCCGTAGTAGGGGGTGTAGATGATAAGCGCGTTTGTCGTTCTGCCGGTGTTTATGCCGCTGACGCTCTGGGATACGCTTGTGTCTGCCGATACCGCGAAGGGAACCGAGCAGAGCAAAAGCGTTGCGACGAGTAAGGTGCTGATTATTCTTTTGAGCATATTACTTGTCACCTTTCTTCTTGGTAAGCACGAATGCGCAAGCACCGAGTGCGATGACGATAACTGCGATCGCAACGATGATGATTATAGTTTCGGTGCTGTTCTTTTCACCGTCTGCCTGAGGCTCGGACGTGTTCGATGCATCGTCCTCGCTTACAGCGGAGGATTCGTCAACGGTGCCCGAATAGTCGGGGTCTGCGGGAAGCTCGGGAACGTCGGAAACGTCGTAATCCTTGTTTGCGACGGTGTACGCCTTGATCGCAAGCTTCATATCCGCAAGCATTCTTTCCGCCGCCTCTTCCTTTCCGCCGTCGCCGTTGATGAGCTCAACGATTGCGTTGTACTTTTCGGAGTCGAAGCCGTCAGCGGAAACCGAACCGATAAGAGCGTCGATGGCAGCTACGATCTCGTTGCCCTTGGCTTCGTCGATGCCGCCGAAGGGAATGATGATGTCGGTGATACGCTTCTTTGCGTATTCAAGCTGTGCCTTGGTCGCCTTTTCGATATCGTAGTTGGGGGTGATCGCCGGATTGCGGTAGATGCCGTTTTTGAGGTAAGCACCGGTTTCCTCCTTGAGATAGCTGGATGCCTCGAAGTAAACCGAGCCGTCGCAGTATACGGAGGTGTTGAAGCTTGCCTGAGCCTGCATATCGGAGGGGCCGAATTCGGTGGTGAAGATGCCGAGACCTACTGCGAGGTAAGCGTTTTCGCCGCATCTGTTCGCCTGAGCGATTATCGAATCCTCGTGGCCGTAGGCGTAAGCCATCGGGTGGAGGATATCGAGCCACTTGTTTTCAAGCCATACGTAGTAGTTCTGATAGTTCTGGGTGACGCTTTCGGTAGGATCGGGAACAACGTCTGCGCCGAGAAGCACTCCGGGAGCGACGTCGTCGATGAGCTTTCTCATTCTCTGCACGAAGCTCGAGATGTAGTTGCAGCGGAAATCGACCCAATCCTTCCAGTAGGAAGCGGTGGTGTCGTAAACGGGACGCACGCCGTATTCCGCCTCGAACGCGTCGAGAGCCTCCTTGGTGTAACCGAAGTCGTAGCTGCTCGTGCGGTTGTAATAACGGATGTAGTCGAGCTGAATGCCGTCCACGTCGTAGGTTTCGAGTATATACTTATAGGTATTGAGCAGGTAGTTGCACGCCTCCTCGTTGGAGGGGTCCATCATCATAAGGGTCGAGCCCTCAACGCCCGGCTCGGCAACCTGATGGGTGTACTTGCCGGTGTTGGAAACCGAGAGCCATTCGGGCTTCTTGGTTGCGAGCGACGCCTTTACGTTTGCCGACTTCGCGTCGCCTACGTAGAAGATGGGGAGCCAGAGATGAAGCTCCATTCCGCGCTCGTGGCAGGCGTCGATATATGCCTGAAGAAGGTCGAACTTTCTGAATTTGGGGTTGGTCTCAAAGAGGCTTCCCTCGGGCATGGGCATTATCATGGTGCAGTCGTAGAGGGTCTCTATGCTGATCATATTGATGCCTGCGTCGTAAAGCTTCTGTACCGTTTCCTCGACCTGTGAAGCACTTGTGTCGGTGGGTCTGATCCAGACGCCGCGGTATTCTACCGTGCGGCTTTCGGTGATGAGATGCTCAACGGCTGTTGCCTTTGCGTCGACAGCCGCGGTGTCCTCAACGAGCTTGAGCTCGTCCTTCGACTTTTCGAAATCGGACTTTGCCTTGTCGGCTGCCGCCTTAAGCTCGTCGATTGCAACATTGGCGCTCGCGCTGTCAAAAAGGTCGTATCTTGCGATAGCGTCGTTGTAGCTCTTTTCGAGAGAGGCTACGCGGATATCCATACCCGAGATAGCCGCTTTTGCGTCGTATGCGAAGGTGACGGTCTTTGCGTTTGCGTCGTAGGTGACCGACATACCGAGCTTCACGTTGTCCTGAAGCCAGGTGACCATCGTGCCGTGACCCGAAACGACAACGCTGCCCTTTTTATGAGGAACCTGATTGTTGTTTCCGCCGAGCTTGGTTACGATGCCGCCCTCACAGACGACCTCGTAGCCCCATTCGTTGGTTGCGGTGAAGGTGCCGATTTGGTTGAAAACGACCAAGCTGTCGACCTCACGGGTAACGTTTACGCCGATGATCGACTGCGAAATATCGTAAAATACGCTTGCGGCAACGGGGGTATCCGAAACGGTAACGATACCGTTGGGGGTATAGTAAACGTAATCGCCGATATCGACGTTTTCCTTGATCCAGCTGCCCATCTTCTTGCCGCCGTCGTCCTCATCGTGACCCGAAAGAACGAAGCCGTTTGCGGGGATGGCGCTGTTGCCCTGACTGTATTTTACAGCCTTGTTGTCTTCAATGATCACCTCATAGCCCCACTCGTTGGTGTTGGTGGTTGCGCCCATCGCGGGGGTGTAAATTATGAGGTTGCCGCTGTCGCGGAATACGTCGATGCCGTCTGCCGTGACCGTGATCTCCTTTGCCGATGCAAAGCAGATGCAGAGCGGCAGGGTGAGGGTCAGCAGAAGCAACGCAGCGATGACTCTTTTGATGGAATTCATTCGTTGTGCTCCTTTCGGCATCAGTCAACGATGTTGCTTATGGTCTGATTCATTGCGGTTTCCGCTGCAGAGATCTTAGCCTCGAAGCGGGAGGAGACGTTAACGTCGAGCGAGGTGTAAGCCTCGAGCATGCCGCCCCAGTTGAATGCGGCGCCGAGGTCGAAGGAACGGGATGCGAAGATGATGTCGAGCATTTCGCCGGATTCATCGTCGTGAGAATCGCGGTACTTGAGCTGTACGTCGTAGTATGCGGGAGTAACCTCCTGAAGCGACATTTCAGCGATCGCCGAAACGATAAGACCTACGTCCTCGGTGTCCTCAAGGCCGACGGGGATGCACATGCAGGATGCGTTGCCCTGAGAAACGGTGTGGTAGTAGTTTTCCTGAGTGTCATAGTACTTGGGAATGGGAAGAATACCGAATTCGTTTTCCATTACACGGAAGGATGCCGCGTGGATAAGACCGCACATGTAGAAGAGCTCTCCGCCCTCGATGAATGCTCTGTGAACCGTTTCCTCCCAAGGATGCTGGGGGAACTTGGTGCTGTAGGGAGGAGCGTTTGCGATCATAACGAGGCTCTGATCGTTATAGAACTCGAGAACGTCGCCGAGAATGGTGTAGGTAGCCTCGGTCTCGTCGGAAAGGGTAAGTGCGGGGAGATCCTCCTCGTCCTTCTGCGCGATCTTCTGACCTGCAGCTACGAGGTGAACGTATACGTTGTAGGTTTCGGTACCGAACGCCCAGTTGTCAAGCTCGTCCTGGTCGCCGTCACCGTCGGAGTCGAAGGTTGCGTTGCTTGCTCTGCAGATCTCGACGAACTTGTCGAAGGTCCACTGATCGTCTCTTACGAGCTGATAGAAGTCCTCTTCGATGTTGAGGGTCTCCTTGAGATCCTTGTTGAAGAGCATACACCAGGTACCCTGGTCGTCATAGGTGTTGATGGCGCCGCAGGTGAAGTATACCTTGCCGCCGATGGAAAGGTCACGAACTGCGTTCTGGTCCCACCAGGGCTCGGAAAGATCGATGGTGGAGATAGCCTTGAGGTCTTCGATGTAGCCCTCGATGGCGAGCGGTGCGGTGGAGCTGATGCCGGTGAAGCAGATGTCGTATTCATCCTCGGTCGAGCCCGAAAGCACCTGATTCTTGATGGTATCGGGAACGAGCTTGGTGTTCGACTTTTCGCCGACGATCACGCAGTTGTAGGTCGTCTCTACGTAGTCGACTACGCGCTTCTTTGCTTCGTCGACGGAGCTGGGATTTTCTTCGTCGTACATGATCTCACCGGTGTAGCCGAGGATCGATGCCGAGCTCCAGTCATGGCAGAAAACGTTGAAGGTCTTGCCGCCCATGTCCTTGACGGGGGTGACGGGGACGTATTCGCCGGTGTCGAGCGATTCGTCGGAGTTGTCGTCGCCGTTGCCGTCGCAGGCTGCGAAGAAGGGGACGAGCATGAGGAGTGCCAGCATGCAAATGAGGAATTTTTTCATGGGTACTGTCCTTTCTGTATTGAAATTTATATTTTTCTTATACGTTGAATCTGAAGAGAACCACGTCGCCGTCGTTCATCACGTATTCCTTGCCCTCGCTTCGGACAAGACCCGCCTCCTTGCAGGCGGCAAGCGAGCCCTTTTCTATAAGAGCGTCGTATGCGACGACCTCTGCACGGATGAAGCCGCGCTCGAAGTCGGTGTGTATCTTACCCGCAGCTCCCGGTGCCTTGGTGCCGCGCTTGATGGTCCACGCGCGTACCTCGGGCTCGCCCGCGGTGAGGAAGGAGATAAGCCCGAGCAATGCGTAGGATGCTCTTATGAGCTTGGAAAGACCGGTTTCGGAAACGCCGAGGTCCTCGAGGTAAGCCTGCTGCTCGTCCTCGTCAAGATCGCCGAGCGCCGCTTCGGTTTCGGCACATACCGAAATTATTTCGGCGTCCTCGTTTGCGACGTAAGCCTTGAGTGCGTTGTAATATTCGTTTTCCTCGTCGGGACGCGCAAGGTCCTCCTCCGCGACGTTCGCGCAATAGATGACCGGCTTGCCCGAAAGAAGGGGAACCGTCTTCAAAAGCTCGGCTTCGCTTTCGCTGAGCTCCACGTTTCTTGCGCAGATGCCCTTGGTCAGCTCGCCGCAGACTCTTTTGAGCACCTCTGCGTCGGCAAGCGCGCTTTTGTCGCCCTTGCCCTGCTTGGTGAGCTTGTCGATCTGACGCTCGAGCATTTCGATGTCGGAAAGGATAAGCTCGGTGTTGATGGTCTCGACGTCGCGTGCGGGATCGACCGAGTCCTCAACGTGGATTATCTTGCTTCCGCCGAAGCAACGCACGACGTGTACGATCGCGTCGACCTCACGGATGTGCGAGAGGAACTTGTTTCCGAGACCCTCGCCGTTTGCAGCACCCTTTACGAGCCCCGCGATGTCGACGAATTCGACCGTTGCGTGGGTCACCTTTTTGGGGTTGTAAAGCAGTGCGAGCTTGTCAAGCCGCTCGTCGGGAACAGGAACGACGCCGACGTTGGGGTCGATCGTGCAGAATGCATAGTTTGCGCTTTCGGCACCCGCCTTGGTGAGTGCGTTGAAAAGCGTGCTCTTGCCTACGTTGGGCAAGCCTACTATACCAAGCTTCATAATTATTATATCTCCTTAGATCTTCGCGCGCAGGTCGTGACAATACGCGCAGGATAGCATACTTATACCCAATAAGTATAATATATTTCGCCGCGATATGCAATATATAATTTTGCGTCATATTTTGATGCGTAAAAAATTTAACAGAAGTTAATAATATATATGATAATTCGTATTGACAAGGCGGGGAAAATGTGGTATTATTCAAGCGTAGGATAAATTTGCGTTAAAGATCAATTTGTGAAATAAAAGGAGAAATTTTGATGAATACCAAAATACTTGTCATAGATGACGATACAAACATCTGCGATCTGCTCCGTATGTACCTCGAAAAGGAGGGCTACGAGGTCCGCACAGCCAACGACGGCGTCGAGGGTATGACCGCGTTCCGTATGTACGAGCCCGATATGGTCCTGCTCGATATTATGCTTCCCAAGAAGGACGGCTGGCAGATCTGCCGCGAGATCCGCGAGCATTCCTCCAAGCCCATCATTATGATAACCGCGAAGGGCGAGACCATCGATAAGGTCCTCGGTCTCGAGCTCGGCGCAGACGACTTTATCGTCAAGCCGCTCGATATGAAGGAGGTATTCGCGCGCATCAAGGCGGTGCTTCGCCGTTACGCAAAGCACGACACCGCCGACGGCGAGCTTATCAAGTTCGATAATCTCGAAATTTCGCTCCAGAAGTACGAGCTCAAGGTATGCGGTAAGCCGATCGACCTTCCCCCCAAGGAGCTGGAGCTTGTCTACTTCCTCGCTTCGAACTATAACCGCGTGTTCACCCGCGACCAGCTTCTCGATAAGGTGTGGGGCTTCGACTATCTCGGCGACAGCCGTACCGTCGACGTGCACATCAAGCGTCTCCGCGAAAAGCTCGAGGGCGCATCCGAGACCTGGACGTTAAAGACCATCTGGGGCGTCGGCTATAAATTCGAGGTCAC
>JAFXDO010000011.1 GCA_017563195.1 Clostridia bacterium
CCGCGTTAACGGCACCCGAAGCAAGCACGCTTGCAGGATTATCCCCGCCCATTATATCAACGGCTACGGTAATTTTCATAATATCATTCTCCATTATCGGAAACGTCTGTTATCAGTTTTCCTCGGTAAATCCGCAGTTGTTCTTGCAATAGTAGTAATTACGGTTCTTTTTCTTAAGCACGGGAGCGCCGCAGGTGGGACACTTGCGGTCGGTAGGAAGATCCCACGACGAGAATCCGCAGGTCGGATAATCCTCGCAGGCGTAATAGGTCTTGCGGCTCTTGGTCTGCTTGATCATTATGCGCTTGCCGCAGTCGGGGCAGGCGATGCCGCTGTCTCTTCTGTAGGGGATCGCGGTCTTGCACTCGGGATAGTTACGGCAGGCAAAGAAGTTGCCGTGAGGACCCTTGCGGAGCACCATATCGTTTCCGCAGTTGGGACACTTTTCGTCTGCAAGCACCTCGGGAGCCTTCTTTTCCTTTTCGCTGTCGGTCTCCTTGGCGGTATCTGCGTCGAGACGCTTGGTGTTGCGGCACTTGGGATAGTTGGGGCAAGCGGCGAATTTACCGTATCTGCCCGTCTTTTCAACCATTATCGCTCCGCACTTTTCGCACACGATGCCGGTTTCCACCTTGGGAATTTCCACCCTTTCGTTGCCGAGCGTCTTTTCCGCCTCGTCAAGCTGTACACTGAAGTGGCGGTAGAATTCGCGGAGCACGTCGATATATTCGCTCGTTCCGTCCTCGATCTTATCGAGATCCTCCTCCATTTCGGCGGTGAACTTATAGTCGACGATGTGAGAAAACGCTTTTTTCATCGTCTCGGTGGTTATCTCGCCGAGGCTCGTGGGAAGCAGGAACTTGCCGTCGCGGCGGATGTATCCGCGCGAGATGATGGTGGTAATGGTCGCGGTGTAGGTGGAGGGTCTGCCGATGCCCATATCCTCAAGCACCTTGATGAGCGAGCCCTCGGTGAATCTTGCGGGGGGCTGAGTAAACTTCTGCTCGGGGGTGATTTCGGATGCGGTGAGAAGCTCGCCCTCGGAAAGCTCGGGAAGCATCGCGCCGCTTTCCTCGTCGTTATTGTCGTCGGCAATATCTCCGTAAACCGCCGCAAAGCCCTTGAACTTGACGGTATGGCCGTTTGCACGGAAGATAACGCCGTTCGATTCGATATCCGCAGAAACGGTGTCAAGAAGCTCGGGCGCCATCTGCGATGCGATAAAGCGCTCCCAGATGAGCTTATAAAGCTTATACTGATCGTTGGAGAGCTTTCCGCGAAGCGATTCGGGAGTTATCGCAGGATCGGTGGGGCGGATAGCCTCGTGCGCATCCTGCGCGTTCTTTTTAAGCTTATATTTGTTGGGCGTAGACGGATAATACTCAGCGCCGTAGCTGTTGAGAATAACGTTCTTTGCCGCCTCGCGCGCCTCGTCGGAGATACGGAGCGAGTCGGTACGCATATAGGTGATAAGACCGTAGGTGTTCTTTTCGCCGATGTTGATACCCTCGTAAAGCTCCTGTGCGAGAAGCATCGTCTTCTGCGACTGGAAGGAAAGCTTTCTGTTCGCCTCCTGCTGAAGCGTGGAGGTGATGAAGGGAGGCGCGGGGCGGCGCTGCTTGAGCGCACGCTTGACCGAGGACACACGGAAGTCGCCCTTGGAAACGGCGTCGAGCACGTCCTTTACCTCGGCTTCGCTGTTAAGCTCGATCTTCTTGCCGTCTCTGCCGTAGAACTTCGCCTTGAAGGTTTCGCCCCCGTCGGTGGTGAATATTGCGCCGATGACCCAGTATTCCTCGGGGACGAATGCGTTTATCTCCTGCTCACGCTCGACTACGATACGGGTGGCTACCGACTGAACGCGTCCTGCGGAAAGGCCGTTTTTGATGTGCTTCCAGAGGAACGGGCTTATCTTATAGCCGACGAGTCTGTCAAGGATTCGTCTCGTCTGCTGGCTGTTTACAAGGTTCATATCGATATCGCGAGGATGCTTTATAGCCTCCTTGACGGTATTCTTCGTAATTTCGTTAAAGGTGATACGCTTGGTCTTCGCGGGGTCGAGTGCCAGAACGTTCGCGAGGTGCCAGCTTATCGCCTCACCCTCACGGTCGGGGTCGGCTGCGAGAAATACGCGGTCTGCCGCCTTCGCCTCCTTGCGAAGCTCGTTTATAAGCTCGCCCTTGCCGCGGATATTGATATATTGCGGCTCGAAATCGTTTTCGATATCGATGCCGAGCTTGCTTTTGGGGAGATCGCGCACGTGACCCTTAGAGGACTTTACCTTATAGCCCTTTCCCAAAAATCCCTTAATGGTATTCGCCTTGTGAGGCGACTCAACGATTACATGTGTGTTCATCAAATGTCTCCTGTTTCGCGTCCCTCGGACGCGGTATATGGTTCTTAATCTGTCGTATTATTTGAATTTTGCGGAAATGTATCTGCCGCCTGCCGCGGCGATTATCTTGCCTTCTATTTCGAGCATCGTAAGCTCCGACATTATTTTGGCGATGTCGATACCGGTTTTGGCGCATATCTCGTCTGCACTGATCGGTCTGTCACCCATAAGCGCGGCAAGTATTATTTCTGCCGGTGAGCTCGGGTCGCTTGCTTCCTCGGCGGGCTGCACCTTGGTTTGTGACGGCTGTACCCGAGGAGGTGACGGCTTCGCCTCGATCTTCGTCTCTTCCCTTTTCTTTTTCTTGGGCGGAGATACGCTCACGTTACCGTAGGAGCGAAGCCTTTCGGTCGACTTTACGTCGTTTTTCTTTTCCCAATCGGGATGCTCGAGCGACAGCGCCGAAAGCAGGTCCGACGACTCTGTGACGGCTGTCGTTCCCTTCTTTATCAGCATATTCGTGCCGACGTTTTCGCCGCCGACGTTGCCGGGCACAGCAAAGACTCTGCGTCCCTGCGTCGCCGCGTGTCGCGCGGTTATCAGCGAGCCGCTGCCCTCTCCCGCCTCGGTGACGAGAACCGCAGAGGACATACCGCTTATGATTCTGTTTCTGTGCGGAAAGTCAGCCCTCGTCCGCGGTGCTCCCGGATAAAGCTCGCTCATAACGAGCCCGCGCTCGTAAAGCGTTTGGAACGCCTTGACGTTTTCCTTCGGGTACACGTCGCCGATCGGGTTGCCGAGCACTGCTACGGTATAGCCGCCCGCAACGACCGCGCCTCGGTGTGCGGCGGTATCTATTCCCTTTGCAAGACCGCTTACGACGCAAACGCCGTTCTTGGCAAGATCGAAGGCAAAGCCTTCGGTCACCCTCTTGCCGTAATCGGTCATGTTCCGCGTGCCTACGATACCTACGCAGGGCATCGAATTAAGGTCGCGTATCTGACCTATGGTGTACAGCACGGGAGGAGGATTTTCGATCTCCTTTAACAGCTTGGGATACCGCTCGTCGGTATAGAAAAGCGGAACGACGCCCAACGACTGACAGCGCTTGACTATCTCGTACGCATCTCCGGTTTCCTTTTGCTCAAGCTTCCTGATATATTTTTCGTTTTTTGCACCCAGAAATGAGTAATCGTCGCACCCGTATATCGATTCGATATCGCCGAGCCTTTCAAACAAAAGCTTCGGCAGCTTACTGTAAAGACCGACCGCAAGCTGCAGCCATACGAAAAGGGTATCGTTTTTCACGTCAGACTCCCCCTTTTTGCTTCCCACAAAAGTATCGATGCGGCGATCGCGGCGTTAAGGCTTTCGGTCCTGCCCGACATCGGGATGATGCAGGTCATATCGCATTGACCGATCACCTCATCCGTAAGCCCCTGCCCCTCGTTTCCGACAAGGAAGCAGTCGTTATCGTTTATATCGAATCCGCCGAGCAAAGAAGCATTATCGGTAAGCGCCGAGGCGATGACGCGTCTGCCTTCGCTCTGCAACGCCTTTATCACGCCTATCGTGTCCCTGCAAACGAATATCTCGTTCGTGAACACCGCGCCCATCGTGGCACGAACCGTTTTGGATGCGTATATATCGGCACAGCTTCCGCACAGCAATACGTCACAGCCCAGTGCGGCGGACGTGCGTATGACGGTGCCGACGTTGCCGTTATCGCGAAGGTCAACGGGCATTATCGATATCCCGTTTATCATATGCGGAAAATCCTCGTATGAAACGTCGCTTCCGATAAAATGCAGGTTATCAAGAAAACGCGAGACGGTGAATATGCCCTGAGGAGCCTTTTCCTCGGTCAGCTTCGAATAGACCGAATCGGTCACCTCGTAAAGCTCGCAGTCGATTCCCGAAACAAGCTCTCGGTATTTTTCGAGTGCATCCTCGCGAACGAACAGCGCGTAGGGTGTATTTCCCGCGCGGAGATATTCCTCGAGCAGGTGAACGCCCTCGAAGTAAAACAGACGCCTTTCCTCTCTTTCGCGTCTGTCGCGCAGAGCGATCATATCCTTGATTGTTTGATTGTTGCGCGATTCGATACGTTTCATGCAATGCCCTTTGTTGCTTTTTAATATACTATATATAATATATAATAATAGTACGTATTTTCGTTCTTGTCAATACGGGTTTTTATATTTTTGTAAAAAAATAAGTCGAGGCGCTTGCCCCGACTCAAATTCAATTGCGCTGTGCGACCAATATGCGGTCGATTTTTCCGTAATCGCGAAGCACCGCCACCGAAAATCCCGCGTCCTGCAGGATCTTGGAAACGTCCTCGCACTGGCCTATTCCGATCTCGTAAATAAGCACGCCGTCCTTTTTGAGAATGTGCGGCACGAGCGCGGTCACCATACGGTAATACCTCAAGCCGTCCTCGCCTCCGTCGAGCGCGGAATCGGGCTCAAAGCCCACCTGCGGTGAAAGCGTCGATATATCGTCGGTCGGGATGTAGGGCGGGTTGCATATAACAAGGTCGAGCGGACGCTCGATAAGCGACGCAAGCTCGATATAATCGTCCTCGTCAAGCGCGTCAAAGCGACGCACCGACACGTTTTTACAGTCGGCAAGGTTCTTTTCGGTGTAGGGCAACGCCTTAAGCGAAAGCTCAAGCGCATATCCGCTCACGCTCGGCTTTTCCGACGCGATCGCCTTTGCGATACAGCCGCTTCCGCTGCAGATATCGGCAAAAAGACCGCCGTCCTTAAGCAGACCGATAGCCGCCTTTACACCTATTTCGGTATCGCTTCGCGGAATGAAAACGCCGTCGCCGACAGCTATTTCATAGCCGTAAAAATTACATTTGCCCAGCACGTACTGAAGCGGCTTTCCGAGCGAAAGCTCGAAAACGGCACCGCTTATGAACGGGTCGACAGAGCGAGACACCTCATCGTCAAGATGCGCGAGAAGATATCCTCTCTCGGTATTCAGCGCCTCACAGAGAAGCATATCCGCGATAACGTCACCCTCGTCGGGAGATATCTCGGCAAGCATCTCGCGAAGCTTGTTTCTGTATTGCTTAAGCGTCAAGGCTCTGCTCCTCGCTTTCGGTATTTTCGGGCTGTTCGGGCTGCTCGGATTCCTCTGCCTGCTCGGATTCCGCGTCAGCCTCCATATTGGCAACGCATTCCTCGTAAAAGCCCGCAAAATCATCGGGAAGAGCGCACTTGAGTGCGGTTATACCGACCTCGATAATATCGTCGGTAGGCTCACGCGTGGTCAGATTCTGCATCCAGAGACCGGGCTTGGAAAGCGCACGGATGACCGCGTTATCGTGTCTGCCCGCATAGCGGATGAATTCATATCCGATACCTACGGTAATGGGAAGAAGCGCGATCTTGAGAAGGCTTCTGAGCCATATTTCCTCAACCGCCCAAAGGAAGATTATACCTACTGCGATCGAAAGGATTATCATAGAGAACATAAAGCTGGTGCCGCAGCGGGGATGGAAGCGCGAATGCTTCTTTACGTTTTCAACCGTAAGCTCCTCGCCCGCCTCGTAGCAGAAGATGCTCTTGTGCTCGGCGCCGTGATACATATACACGCGCTTCATATCGGGAATAAGGGCGGTCAGCCAGATATACGCGATAAACACGAGGACCTTCGCAATACCCTCGATAATGTTACGCCAGATGGTGGCACTCGTGCCGCGAAGATCGAATATCTCGTCGATAAACAGATCGCCGATGAGGGTCGGAAGGAATATGAACAGACCCACGGCAAGAAGCACACCGAGTATCATGGAAATGACCGAGATAATGGGGATAAGCCATTTTCCGCAATGCTCCTCGAGCCATTTGTCGAATTTGGACTGCTCCTCCTCGGCAACGTCGAGACCGAGCATATCGGTTCCCTCGGTTATGGTCGAAAACGACATTATCATCGATTCGACGAAATTGACCACGCCGCGTATCATCGGCCACTTCAAAAACTTGTATTTATCTGAGATGGAGGTATTACCCTTCCTCGAGACCGATATTTTTTTGTTATCCATTCTGCGAACGGCGATCGCGGTGTGCTTTTTGCCGCGCATCATGATGCCCTCGATGATCGCCTGACCGCCCACCGCGCCTCTGCGCGCGGATATATCGCAGCTTCCCTGCTCGGGAGTTTTGATCTTTTCGCTCATTTTATCCTCACTTGCGGTTGATTTTCTCTCGATTTTGTATTATACTATATAAAAATAAAAAAGCAAACACTTTTTCATTAAATTTACAAGAAATTTACGGTTTTGATTTATGCAGGAAAAGTTTTTCACTAAAAATGATAGCGGATTCGTTTGCGGCAACTGCGGAAAAGAGGTCCCGCCTCTCGGCTACAGCTCGCGAAATCACTGCCCCTACTGTCTTTACTCGAGGCATCTCGACGTCAACCCCGGCGACCGTGCCTCGGAGTGCGGTGCGCTTATGCGCCCGATAGCCGTTACGACGCACCCGAAAAAGGGCTTTGTCATCACGCACAAATGCGTAAAATGCGGCGCCGAAAGACCGAACAAGATGCAATCGGACGACGATACCGCATTGCTCATCAGACTTACAAACCCCTACAATATGGAGGAGTACAAATGACAAAAAGAACAGAAAAGGACAAGAACGGCAGAAAAGAGGAGCTTCTTTCTTCCCTAAATCTTCTGATCCTCGCTCTGCTCGCCTTCCTTGCTTCGATCACGTTCAGACGCTCGGCGGGCATAATCGCGATGACGCCCTTCGCATTTGCACTCTGCGCCGCATCGGCGTTCGTCAAATGCGGCATAACCACGAAGCTTTTTATGTTCGGCGTATCGGTCTTCATTCTTAACACGGTCGAGAATCCGAGCCTTACGTCGGCACTCATCCACACCGCATTATGTCTACTCGCCGTCATCGGATTTCATTACGGTATAGGCGCTGTAAAAAAGAATAAGATCAAGGGTATTTCGGTCACAACTGCAACTGCCGCGGTATGCATAATTCTGAGTCTGATATTCATCGGCAACCCCATCGCCGCAGTCAAGGCAAACGCCAAGATAAGCGAATACACGAAGGAAAATTATCCGCAGACCGAAAACTCCGTCCTCGGCAGCTTTGAATTTTCCAAGATCTATTACGACACCGAAACGAGGTCGTATGCGGTCGACGCACACAGCAGCAAATTCCCGACCGAGGGCGCGGCGATCTCCGTCAAGAGGGATCAGCTCAACGACGGCATATACGAAATGATGGAATCAAAGGTCAGCGAGCCGTATATCCTTGAAATGACAAGCGTTTTGCGCGAAGCGTTCCCCAACGAAAGCTTCGAAGTCAGCTTTGACGGCTTCGCCTCACTGCCCGACGAAAAGCTGCTTTTCGCAGACGAGGGCGAGCTTTACGACAACGTCAGATACGAAATTTTCATCGGCGGTGTTCAGACCGCAGACGCGATGCTCGAAAGCGTCTCTCTTTATACCGACGCCATCGACAAGGCGGATATGGAATATGCGAGCATCGTTTTCAAAAGCGGCATCGGCACCTGGATCACAAGAAGCGTGACCGTCGACCCGCACCACCTCATTTACCACGGCAACGCAAGGATCCGCTACACCTCGGTCCTCGTATCCAACCGCTTTGCGGAGTTCATCGGCAAAACCATTATAGACAATTAATTATGTAAACCAAAACAAAAGGTCGCTTATGAAAATAAGCGACCTTTTTTGCTCGGTCTCGGAATAATCGGACGCTCTGTGGCAACAATAGGTAATGAAAAGAAGCGTATCGGCGTAAGCGTACGCGAATGTCATTTCATATACTTACATCAGAAGGAGTGTTCAACGTTGAAGACACAAAATCACGAAGACGGAATCCACCGAGGAGACATATATTACGCCGATCTCAGCCCAGTGGTCGGGTCCGAGCAGGGCGGCGTGCGACCCGTGCTCATCGTTCAAAACAATATGGGCAACAAATACAGCCCGACTGTCATCGCGGCGGCAATAACCAGCCGCACCGGAAAGGCTAAGCTTCCCACCCACATTGAGGTGTCCGCGAGCCAAGGCATCGGTGACGCGGGCAGCGGGCTTATGAAAAACTCGGTCATACTGCTCGAGCAGATACGTACCATCGACAAGCAACGCCTGAAGGAGCGCATGGGCAAGCTTGACGACCGCACGATGCAGCAGGTAGACAGCGCCATAGGCATAAGCTTCGGGCTGATATGAAAGCATAACAAAAAGAGCCTTAACGGCTCTTTTTTGTTATCGACATCAAATCAGCCTTGAATGGTATAGGTTCCGAAATAGTGACGTCTAATAAGAATGTAATCGTACTGATTAACTGCTCCGTCGGCATTAACGTCCGCAAGAATCATTTCCTCTTCGGTCAAGACACGAGTTTCAAAATAATGACGAACAACAAGAATATAGTCATACTGGTTGATATCCCCGTCATTGTTCACGTCACCGAGCATTATCTTTGCATTCATCGGGAGCTCAGCGTCGGAGTTTTCTAGTATGCGGCAAAGATACTTAAGGTCCTTTGCGATCGCCTTATCGGCTGCACCGTCGCCCAGAGACGAAATTATATCGTTTGCGACAGTGATAACGTCAGCCTTTGATTTGCTGCCAAGATCAAGCTTAAGCGCAGTAAGCGAGGCTCTAAGCTCATTGCATTTGCTCTTATCCAAGCCGTTCAAGGGCTCGATAACGTCGTTGATTCTTCCGATTGCATAATCGACAACCGCATTCGACGAAGCATAAATATCGAGATTCGGAGATATTGCACGGTTTCTGAACACGCCCGTGCCACCGAGATATTCATAGTTCCCCTTGTTGAGGTAGGCATTCGATTCAAAAAACTGAACGCCGTCCGCACCGAGTGCAAACGCATTTGCCACGTGAGTCGCTATGTCGTAATTATTGAAATAGCCTTCAAACGAAGCGATACCCGCGGATACGTATTTGCCCTTCATTCGCTCAACGTGCTGGCCCATTTTGTTGACCGCACCGAGACTGTACGACATGGGCTTAAGCAGGTCTATCCAGCCTTCCCTTACCCAAACCGCATAATCCTGATAGCAGTGCGAAATAGAGTTTGTCGGATCGTCCATTACGTCGGCGCAAAGAAGCACGTCGGGCGCAACCTCGTCAAACATATCACGTATACGCTTGATGAATCTGCTGATAATGTCACAACGGTACTGAGTCCAATCGTTCCACCAGGTCGCATTCCTGTCGTAGGTGGGAACGACGTCGGTTTCGTACTCCGCCTGAAATCCTGCTATGGTTATTTCATCATAGCCGTAATCGTCGCCGTCGCTTTCGCGGTATCTGATGTAGTCAAGCTCAAATGCGTCGATGTCATAGTTTTCAAGAATATAGCGATAGGTGTCCAACAAGAAGTCCTGAACGTCGGGGTGCGCAGGATTAAGATAGCGGTGAGAATTACCGCCGTTAACCGGCACGTCCTTGCCCGAATTGTTTATACTGTGCCATTCGGGATTCTTTACCCACACGCTGTCCTCGAAATACTCACTTCCGGTGTGAGTATTGTAGAAAACAGGCATCCAGACGTGAAGCTCCATACCTCGTGCGTGGCACTCCTCAACGTATGCACCGAGCACGTCGAAACCGTTAAAGGACGGATTATGTATGAAGTCGCTTCCCTCGGGTGCAGGGAAAATCAGCGTAGAATTGTACAACGTTTCGACTCCAACGGTATTGATACCGTTGTCGTAAAGCGTCTGTATGAACGTGCTGACCTCCTGTTGGCTCTTTTGAGTAGGTCGTACCCAAATAGCACGATACTCTACCGTGCGGCTTTCATAGCAGGCAAAAACCCCTTTTTTTACCAGCTCATCAGCCTCGGCGGAGATCCCGCTCTTATCCGCTGCCGAGGCGGCAGCGTACTCTTCGGAAAGAGCTTGCAGCTGAGCAATTACCGATTCCACATATTCATAGTCGCAGTACAAATACTGTTTCTTAGCGGAATCCATGGCGTCCTGCACCTGCTTTATCTTTGCGTCTATTATCGGAGAGCTGTCGGCGATTACAAGACTCGGAACAAGGAAAAAGCAAAGTGCAAGGCAGATGAGTAAACAGGTCGCTTTTTTCATGTTGACTATTCCCCTTTTTTCTTTTTTATCAAAACGACTGCAGATGCAGACGTCATTATAGCTACTGCAACGATAGAAATGATAATCCAAACAGGGGCAGTTTCTTTTGCATCATCCTGATTCGATACGTCACCGGTCGACTCTGTCGCGGACGAGCCTTCGATGATCTCGGGCTCGGAAACGGTGACCTTTACCACGCACTCCTCCGAGTAATTGAAGCCGTCGCTTACACGGAGTGTGAAGCTGTCCTCGCCCACAAAGCCGTCGTCGGCAACGTAGATAAGCGTACGGTTACCCGCCGCGGCAGTCACGCTTCCGTGCATCGGCTCGACCGTGAATTCGACGCTGATATCACCCCAATATGAATCGGCATCGGTGATTTTTATATCCTGTCTCGAGCGCTTGTCGCCCGCAAACAGCTCGATATCGTCAATAGATACGACCGGCGGCTCGTTTTTATAAACGCCGTGGATAAAGGAATAGGTAAGATCGTAAAGCCTGCGCAGATAAACGCCCTTGGGGGTCTTGATATCCGCATAACAAAAATCGTAGATGCTGCCGGGATTTGCGCCCTGATAATAGGTCTTCAGAGCGTTCATATACCCGCTCTTGTAGCCGTTGAAAAGATAGCTTTCGTAATTGAAGCCCGCCTTCAGGTAGTCGTCGCCCTTGAACGCAGAGGGCTCGTTGGTTTCTATTTCGACGCCGAGATGGTTTTCAAGCACGGTCTGCGAAAACTCGGTAAGCATTCCGAGCTCGAAATAGGGATAATGGTCAAACGCCACGTTCGGCTGCATAACCGCACCCGAAAAGCCGAGGCTTTCCCAATGATCGAAGCCGATCGAAAGGTAAAACGGGTCGAATATCGTGTAAAGACCCATATTCGTAAGATATTCGTTTACATTAGAGACAAGCTCCGCTTCGTGGTCGGAATCGGAATAATTTATCTCCTCGCGGAGCCAGTAAAAGCCTGCAAGCTCAAGATTTTCATAGTCCTTCTCGCCGAATGCGTCTATACATTTATCGGCGAACCATTTGACGATATCTACACGCTCGTCGAGCGTCGTGCAGTATTCGGCGACGCCGTCCCCGTTGATATCACCGAACGTTGTTTCGATGACGGTAGGATACGGAAGAGTAAGAAATACGGGCATTTTTTCATCGAGCCCAAGCTCGCCGTATACCCTGCCAACAACAGAATCAAGCGCGGAAAGATCCTGCCCGTCCCTGAAGGTATAATCGAAGTAAAGCTCCCAGTCCGACATAACCGCACCCGGCTTGCCGTTGGTCTTTACAAGCCTGCCGCCCGAGGGATAATCCCCGTGGCAGGGCACGAGCGCAACCGAATCGAACATTTTGCCTGCGATATTTCCGTCTGTATCGAGATACGCGACGTAGGGCAAAAGCTTTTCCTCGGTAAGAATACCGACGCTCGTATCGGGCTGATAATAGCCGTTATAAAGCTTGATTATATCGGATACTCCGCCGAGCGACTTGAAGAAGCCCGCGGGCTCCTTTATTTCATCGGGAGCAGGCTTTTTTTCGTTGCCGAACAGAAGCTCGCGGCCGAGTATACGTATTTCATCGCAATATGCGAATATATCACAGCAAAATTCAACGCGGACGTATCGTGCCTCGTAGGTTTCATCAAGCGCGACCGAAAACTCGCATCTCGAAACGGTTACGTCGTGAAGCGGATATTCGGTATCGTACGCCTTGACGAGTGAGTAATCGACACCGTCGGCAGAAAGATAAACGTTTATATATCTCGGCGCGTAAATGCCGGGCGCCTTTGCGTGAAGAAAGCCCGCCTCTATCGCCGAAACGGCGCACTCCTTACCGAGATCGAAGGAGACTATCCTGCTTTGAGAGCGGAACGCGCGGTACCATCCGTCGGCAGACGCGGACGCTGTCGCGACCTTACCGTCGGTAAGCTGTCCCTTGTCGTCGTCAAACTCCACCCCGTCCTCGCTGAAGTTCGCGTGCGACATCGTAACGGGCTCACCTGTTTCGACAACGTACGGAAGACCGAGCGCAAGGTTGACTTCGCCTTCGGCTTTAATATTCATGGGCACCAAAACAAACGCAAGCATTAAAAGCAATGAAATCAGCTTTTTTGACATTCACAGCCTCCCGAAAAGAATAGACTCATTTATTTTATTATAGTGCCGCTTTAGCGAAAAATCAAGAGGAAATCGGTTACATTTCGCTGCTGATCCGAATATATTTTTTAAGGGAGTGATTATTTTGAGCGATTACAGCGAATTCACCTTTACTCTTGACAACAGGCTCGCCGCGGTTTCGGCGATAAACGACGGAAGCGCGGTGCTTGCGACCGATGGGATAAGCTGCTGTGTGCGCCGTATATGCGGCTGTCGGCAAAGCGATGCCGTCGGAACGCTTCGTCCCTACCGTCGGCTCCGCCGTGCCTCGGACGGGGTCGGATACACGGCAATTTCCTGCGAGGGAAGCCGAATTTACCGCCTGAACGACGCATTTTGCGAATGCGGATATACCGAGCTTGAAAGCGGGTGCGGATGCGGATGCAGATGTGGATGTGGATGCTCGGACGAATGCGATTACTGTCTTACCGATGCGATGACGATAAGCATCGGAGAAAAAGCGTTCTATATCGGCGCGTTCGGTCATTCCGCCTATCTTTTTGACAATACCGGAAAGCGTCTCAGCAAGCTGTGCGAAACTGCGAGGAGCGAATATCTCGACAGCTTCATTTCGTTCGGCGCCGAGCGTTACGCGTCGGTCACGTCGTGCGGCAGTACCCAAACCGTAACGGTATCCGACGGCGGAAGGCTGCAAAGCGCCCTGCTCGGTCGGTGCGGCGTTCTGCGAATGCTGTTTGCCGAGGACGAGGTCATATACGGGCTGTTCGGGCACAATTACCTTTACAACCGCATAATTCCAATATACTCGCAGGGAATTTTAACGCTTCCGACTATTGAAAATCAAACGTTTTCGTGCTAAGATATAAAAAAACGACTGCGAGGACAGCATGAAGCGAGAGCTGCTCACCGAAGACACCTTAAAGCTAATAAAGGAAAGAAAAGAGGACTCCTCCAAGGGTGATTTCGGAGTCCTTCTTTCGCTCTGCGGATGCGAGACCATGACGGGTGCCGCATATCTTTCATCAACCGCGGCACTTCGCAGCGGATTGGGACTGCTGCGCTTTTGCGGCGATGAAAAAACGCTCGTCAAAATGCAAAGCATTCTTTTCGAGCCTGTGTTTTTGAATATCGATTCGATCTCCGACGCGAAATGCGACGCGTTTCTTTGCGGATGCGGCATCGGTCGGAGCTACGATGCGCTTCTCGAGGGTATACTCACAAGCACGCGCGTGCCCGCGGTGCTCGACGCCGATTGCATAAATTTTCTTTCGATGCATATGGATGTATTGGAGAAGATCAAATGTCCGACGATACTCACACCGCATCCCGGCGAAATGGCAAGGCTTTTGCAGACCGATATCGCCTCAATTCAGGCAGACCGTGAGGGCTGTGCGCGCAGGTTCGCAACGACTCACGGTGTCTACCTCGTTTTAAAGGGCAAGGGCACGGTCATAGCCGAGCCCGACGGCAGCCTTTATATCAACACGACAGGCTCGAGTGCGCTTGCAAAGGGCGGATCGGGCGACGTGCTCGCAGGAGTTATTGCCTCACTTGTCGCTCAGGGATACGACTTATCGCTATCCTGCAGGATCGGCGTTTACGTCCACGGCTTGGCGGCAGACAGACTCGCTCTCGAGTACGGAAAAAGCGGGGTCCTGCCGAGCGACCTGCCGAAGGAGATCGGGCGCATCATCGGATAAATCGCCTTCTCCGATCGGAGAGACGAGCATTGAAAAAACTACCGGTTTTCGTATTTTTATGCATTTTCGCGATATCGCTTACGTCCTGCGGCGGCAGGCACGACCCGAAAGACAAGCTGTCGATTCCGCTGTCGATCACGGTCACGCAGGGGGATGCCTCTTCGGGCTTTACCGCAATCATATCGGACGACCTCAGCGAGATACGCTTTGAAAGCGAGCATATTTTTTCGGGCACGGTGCTGAGATTCAGTGAAAACGGCAACACGGCGTCGGTCGGAGAGCTGTTCACTCGCGAGGTGAAGGACGGCTGCTTTCCCGCGCAGGAGGCGCTGTGCAAAGCCATACGTCTGCTAAACACAAGCGAGGAAAAAGGTGAATCGGTCGAAAACCGAATAAAGTATACTATTGACGAAATGACGATTATAGTGTATTATGATAAAGATAGCGATGCTGTTATCGGTATAGAAACGGAGGAAAGCGGACGGCGGTTTGATTTCAGGGTCGTGTCGCTTACACCATATGAAGCACAGAGTAACGGCGCAGGTCAATCTTGACACGATAAGGCGCAATTACAATTACATACAATCGGTCGCGGGCTCGTCGCGTGTGATGGCCGTCGTCAAGGCGGACGCATACGGTCACGGTGCGGGCAGGATCGGGCTCGAGCTTGAATCGCTCGGCTGTCGCGATTTTGCCGTTGCCTGCCTGAGCGAGGCGCAGGAGCTTCGCGACTCGGGCGTAAAGTCGGATATACTCATTCTCGGTCCGACCGACGCAAAGCTCATCAACGAGGCTATCGAGGGCGGCTTTACACAGACGGTCGACAGTCTTGAATACGCGCAGGCGCTTGCAAAGCGCGGCGAGGTTCGTATTCACGTCAAGGTCGACACGGGCATGTCGAGGCTCGGCATCTATTGCCATTCCGAAGGCGAGGTATCCTCTGCCGCCGACGAGATATGCGAAATATCCAAGCTGAAAAATATTAAGATAGAGGGCATTTTCACCCATTTTGCCGACAGCGACGGAAGCGACGACAGCTTTACCGAAAAGCAGTTTGCGGTATTCCGCGCATTGCTTGACGAGCTGAAGAAAAGAAACGTCGACGTAGGCACGAGACATTGCTGTAACAGCGCGGCGACCCTTAGATATCCCCATATGCACCTCGATATGGTGCGCGCGGGCATTATCCTTTACGGACTTATGCCGTCGCCCAACGTCAACGACTCCAACATAAAGCTTGCCATGAAGCTTTCGGCACGCGTTTGCGCCGTGCACGAGCTTAAGAAGGGCGACTGCGTGAGCTACGGCTGTACCTACGTCGCCGAGCGCGACACGCGTGTCGCGGTCATCGCGATCGGATACGCGGACGGGTTTTCGCGCGTTTACTCGGGGCGCGAGCTTATAAGGATCAATCAAAGGACCTTTGCGACGGTCGGCAAGATATGTATGGATATGTGTATGGTCGACATCGGAAACGACTTTGAATGCAGCGTGCGCGACGAGGCTGTCATCTTCGAGACGAGCGAGGATATCGATAAGCTGGCAAGCGCGCTGGGCACTATAAATTACGAAATACTCTGCTCGCTTAAGCACCGCGTTAAGCTTCAGTATTCATAAACAAAAAAGGCTGCAAAGGGCTACTTCTTATAAAGATAATAAAACACCGACGGATTTTAAGATCTGTCGGTGTTTTTACTATTCGATAAATTGGAATTTGAAAGAATTATTATTTATTTTTCGGTTCGCGGTTGTCCTTTTCGGATTCAAATATTTCAGCAGCTGCATCGGTAAGCTCATCCATCCAGACCTTTCCGCTTTTTACGACGTTTGCCCAGGGGCAGAGTTTTTTATAGTCATCATCGAAAACAATGGTGTAAGGAGGTCCGCAGCGGTCATCAACAGCCATGTACATGCGTCTGCCTTGGCACATA